>JAGGZB010000159.1 GCA_021162225.1 Candidatus Bathyarchaeota archaeon
CTGACGAAAATCTTGATTTCGTCGCTAGCTGGGTTCCAAGATCTTTGAAAGAATTATCGGATTTCATGGTGAGAGAGCCGTATGAAGTTGTGGCTGGAGTTTACGCGGTCGCCCCGTTAGATCAGGAACTCTTTGAGAAGGCGGCTAAGGCTACTATTGGAGCTGATGTATTTTCGGGGATATCTGAGTTTTTCTAATAGAATTAAGTGCGTGAAAATAAGTTTAGGCAATCAGAAAGAATGTATTCTGTAAATTTCCTGAAAATTTAGGCTATTCACTAACTCATACTCTTCCCTCAGTAGCTCTTCTCTATCATAATCTATTTTCTCATCTTCAAGTAGATCCATCCAAAGTAGTTTCAAACCATTTCTGTTCAAAGAACTTGAAGCAATTTCGTTTTCGCTTAATGTGATGTTTATCGAAAACTCTTTTTCAGCTCTGGCTCCATCTTTCTCAACCTCTAGCCTAATCTTCTGTTCTCCTATCCCTGCCAGTTAAGAAACTTGAAGTATACTCCAGTCTACTTCTCTTCCACTTATTTAAAACTCCGCTGACGCTCGCGTTTTCATAATAAGCCTTTATATCATCTAAGGGTTCAGATGCTTTAACCTTCAGCTCAATTTCATAATCTTTCGCAGCGGCATTATAGCCCTTTGCGACCTTAACTTCTACATCGATCACCGGCTTCTCGGTTTTAGTTATAGTAACGGTTCTGGTCTGGGTAATCGTCTCAGTAGCTGCAAGAGTTTCTGTCTGAGTCAAAGTCCTGGTCGAAAAGACTGTTTCAGTTAAGGTCTTTGTTACGATTCCTAGTTCTTCTTGTTTAGAAAGATAGCCTGCTATTCCCCCACCTAGAAAACCTAAAACTACTCCTCCAGCCAACCAAAGGAACTCCCTCCTTGAAGATCTTTTATGAGAAGTCATGACCCCTACTTGCTAAGGTTATTTTAAACCGGAAAAAATTTATAATTTTTAGCCTGCCCCGGCCTCAGCCTTCACCCGCAACTCATCATTGCATTCCATTCCATATCTCTCATTCTATTAACAATGTATTTCCATCCTATTGTTGCTATTAGTTTTCTTGTGGTTTAATTCTCCTTTCATACTTCATCACTTCACGTCATAGCTTACATTCTAACCTTCTTCAATCAACGCGATAGGGATGTTTAGCTTCTCTGCCGCCGTCTTCTGACCCTCATCTAAGGTTAGCAATTGTTTCTTTTCAGAGCGGGCCAACGCTAGGTAGAGCGAGTCATAAATCGTTAGCCCAGTTTCGAGGGAGATCTTGAATGCTCCATCCATATATTCGACTTCGTTTCTAACGTCAAGCACCTCCATAATCGACTTCAATAAGTTAAACGCCTTGACCGCTCCATCACGGCTTAAATAACCTCTTCCAAATGCTTTCCAGATCGCGTTGGAAACTTCCTTGAAAGCTTGATCGAGAGTAATAGCATTCTTCAAACCTCGTATAAGCTTTTCCCAGCCTTCTTCCCTCAAAATTACGGCTGCTATAACGGATGCATCAACGACGGGCACGATCTTCCCTCACCGACTTTTTGGAAAAGCCTGTAGGGATGCTCCAAGATGCTTTTTCAAGCTCCTTGGCCACGGTCTCAAGCCTCTGATCAGCCTCAAGCTCCCGAAGCCTTTGCTCTACGAATCTCCTGAGTTCGGCGCTCCAATTGACCTTATCCCTGAACTTTTTCATACGCTCCTTTATCTCTCGGCTGACCTTAAACGTAATAACTTCGGACATACCAAAAGTATTACAAAAGATTATGCTTAAAAAGATTACCAAAAAGCGCGTCAATGTGGGCGCTCTGAATTGCCCTAAGGAGCTACGCTAACGCTTCGAGAATCCTCGGCTTCCTCTTTTACGGTTAAAAGTTCTAACAATGCTTAAATTCGCTTTTAGAGAAAGGAGCGCTAGTAGGATGCCAGTAATCTTAGTTCTAGATAAGGTGATTAGAGAGATCGTTGAAGCTTTGGAGAAGGATGAAGATGCTTTGGAAGCTTATCTTTTCGGAAGCATGGCTAGAGGAGATTATCACCTCGACAGCGATATTGATTTCCTAGTCATCTCCGAGAATCTAGGAGAACGCAGGAAAAGCTTTTGAATCTCTCGATCAATCCGAGCCGAAAATATCTAACTCAAGTATCTATAGTGATCGAAGATTCGGGGAATGGAGACGTGGAACCGCAAATCTGAAGCCGATTATCATGCGGGAGGGGCGGAGGATATGGATGCGAAAATGAAGATCACTTTCGCCGAAAAACTATTAACGAGAGCGGAAGAGAAACTTAAAGCAGCAAGGCTCCTCTACGAGAATAACTATAATGAAGACTCTATAAGTAGATGCTACTATGCAGTCTTCCTCGTCGCAAAGGCGATTCTAACCTTATTAGGCTATGAACCAGACGACCATGAAACAGATGGAAGCATTCGAGAACTCTTCAGCCTTAATGACATATCAAGCGGGTTAATGGATCCTGAATACGGGCGAATCTTAAGCGATTTATGCTGGATGGGAAAAATTATGCGATCGATCAGTCTATACATTCTATAGTAGAGAAGACGCAAGAAAAGCATTAGAAGATTGTAAGGCATTCCTGGAAAAGCGAGAAAATAATCTATAACCTAATAAAAAATATTGAACAAAAATATGTGTCAGACAAAAAGTGAATTTATTTCCAGTAAACAGCATAATTTTTCGTGAATAAACATTGGCTCAAGAATAATCTACGCCTGTGAGAATGTCTTCTTATCGCGTATTCGATTCGCTCTATGCTTCCAAGCAAATATAAACGCTGTGATTGCTATGCCTAGGATTATTAGGCTAGCGGCTAAGAACAATTGCTTTACATCGAATGGTTGTGCAGGCTGTAAAGTAACTGTTTTGGTAACTATGATCGCCGTAGTAGTTACAGTCACCGTAGTCGCGGCCATTTCCTCGATTCTTTTCTTCAGTTCTGTTATCAGATTCTCTTTGCTTTGCAAATCTTGTCTCAATACTTGAACTTCATTTTCTAAGCTAGCGATTTTCTCCTGCGCCTCTCCTAGCTGCTGTTTCAATTTCTCTACTTCAGCTTTAATAGTCTCATTCTCATACAGGTGGAAAACGATCCTCGTCTCCGATCCCCCGTCAACGTGCACTCTATAGGTGCAGATCAGGTGGCCGTCCGGCGAGTATAGCGAGATGTTATACCAGCCTGCCAGAGTTTTCACCGGAGCCCCGGGATACTCTCCCTCATAGATCAGCGAGTCGAAGAGTTCTTTTATGGCGAAGAAGGCGGGCTTAGGCGATCCATCTTCTCGTAGATAGCCTCTTGAATGATGATATATTTCGCCATATTCCCTAGGTATAGGGCCGTCGATGTTGGTTGTGTAGAGTATCCTCACGAGGTTCGGGAAGCCCAGCATAACCGTCATGAAGTTTCTCATCAGCCGGGCTTGAAGTTCCTCGCTTACAGCCTTCTTCAATATCGGCTCACCGTCAGGTATATCGGATAGGATTGATAGCTCCTCCACGCCTATGCTGATACCATATTTAGATGCTAGATCGTCTAGCCTTTGCAGGGAGTTGTATAAGTCTATTGTGTTTAGTAGACCTAGATCTTCTAGAGCATATATCTGAACGCTCGCGATATCCACCTCAGCCCCCCTTCTCTAGGAAGTATCGCAGCCCGCTTATCGCGTCTAACGTGGCATATTTCTCGTAATTTACCATGCTTTTTATTTCTCTGAAAGCGTGGGGGTTTATGTTGACAAAGCAACTGAGATAGGCTAGCCTCTTTACTTCTGGATCCAGTTCGCGAACCAGTTGCGTTAATTCTCTCGCAATTGACGCTTTGACCTCCAAGGTCAATGGCTTTGCGTAATATAGGTCGTTCCATTTGTAGAACCTGAAGCCGTAGATATACGCTTTATCGTATTCTATTAACATCTCGATCGTCTGTAGGTTAACCCCATATTCTCTGGATAAGGCAATTAGATCTGTCAGGTGCTTTCTGGTTATCTCCATTATGGCGGTTAGGTTGAATGGCGCGAGAAGTTTTCTAATGTCTTCGGGTTGTTCTAGCACGTCCCACGAGTAAATCCAGTTATAGGCTAGATCCCCTCCTGGGGCGTTGAACCTCCTTGCCATCAGGCCTTCGTAAAAGGTCTTGTAATGCTGGTAGAACTTCTCCCTAGGTATGCTTCCATCTCCGTTCATGTAGGGGTAGGGCTCTATCGTGGCGAATTTGGAGATTCTTTGAAGCTCTCTGATGTAGGGGTTGCCCATGTCGAGATACCATCCGGGTGAGAACATTAAATCAATGTAGTCTAAGGTTATGTTCGCTTTAATTCCTGGCGGGAGGTCTAAAGCCAGTTCGCCCATCCTGTATTTCTGGATCCTGTAATTAGAATAATCGAGGATCGCCTGTTCCCACGCCTTAAACGTCTTTTCTAACGCTTTCCAGCCGTTTAGGGCTTTGCTGTGTTCATCTAGGCTTTCAGCACTCTTTATCAACTCTTGGGCCTCATCCAAGTACCGGGTTACGTTTTCCGATAGCGGAACATCGCTAGGCAAACCCTCTATGAAAGCGCTAGCTTTGCGTAACATCGTTTTGGCAGAGTCATATACTAGGTTGATTACTATGTATTCTCCTTTGTCAAGGAGATAGCCTCTTCCATCATTATCGGCTATCAGCCAAGCCAAACCATAATTCGGAACATAAGCCATCCAATAGATTCTGGATGGCTTGCCTGCTGGAATCCTTACGGCTAAGTCTCCTTCTTCAGATAGGTATGGCGACGTGAAGTTCAGGTCATCGTATGTCCCGAAGAATGACGCAAGGTTATATTTGTAAAGTTCGTCCCAGCTACTGAACTTCATCAATTTACCTTCAGGGCTATAGAGCTTAACGAAGACGTATCCGACTGGAAAAACTTCTATCCGAGCATTAACCCCGCTCTTTCCCTCAAAAATCATCCATCCATAATGTGAGTCGTAATGAGGAAGGTATCCGAAGGGTGAAGGCGTCTCCACAGAGTGGATGATTATCCCAAATTCGTACTGCCCATGTAAGGGGGCTGTAAAGTAGGCTCTACCTCCCTTAAACTTTTTTACAAGTATATCCTCCTTGAATTCTCCCATAGCTATACTCTCTTTCCAAAGCTCGTCCGCAACCCAAGCATGAACGTGGATTTCTCCATCAAGCGGCTCACCAGTAAAGGC
>JAGGZB010000165.1 GCA_021162225.1 Candidatus Bathyarchaeota archaeon
GAAGATAGCCGAGGGCAGACCAGATGAGCTTAAGCGGGTGGCTGGAGAGAGCGGGTCGACCCTCGAGGAGGTCTTCTTGAAGCTTACTGGAGCTGAAGATGTTAAGAAGATCGTAGAAGCCTTGGTAGATTAGGGATGAATCTTAGACTCGTGTTTAAGTTCGCGTCGATCCTATGCCTCTCATCAGCCAGAGCCAGGTCTAGGAAGCCCAAGAGCTTGAAGAACCTGATATACATATCGGTTGCCCTCGCCCTAGCCGCGGCCATGCTCTCATATTTTATCGGGCTTAATCTTCCCAAGAATCCTACCGTAATGCAGACCATTGTTCGGTTCATATCCCTACTACCCCTCCTCACCCTCGCCATAGTTCTCTACTATGGCTTAGTGTTCGAGCTATACTCCGGATATAGTCAATCCTCCATCCACGCTGCGAACTGGCTCCCAATAACCCCAGCCGAATACGTCATGGCATCAAGCCTCTCAACGATCTTCTTCACTCTCCCAATCCTACTCTCACTTCTAGGAGGATTGCTAACCTTATCGCTGGCCCTCGGCCTAATATCCATCTATGCTTTCGCTGCAGCGATCTCAATCCTAAGCGCCTTTATGGGAGGAGTCTTTGTCGAGATCTTGAAGACGCTGATCGAGAAAGCGGCGGCATCGATCTCTCAGAGAAGTGGTAAGCTGACCCTCTCCCTAAGGCTCACGGTCACGATTCTAATTGTAATGGCCTTCGCTTGTATAGGGAACTTGGGAGCTCTGATAAGTTCTCTGGGCACGATCTCCGAAATCATGGAGGCTGGTTGGATGATCCCGATCTTCTGGCCGTCCCTAGCGATCATGCAGCTCGCCCAATCGAGCCCACTCCCAGCCATAGGCTTCACGGTCACGACCATCATTCTCCTAGGAGCCGCCTTCGAGGCTGGGGTCTATCTCAGAGGGAAGTATTGGGTTCCAGTCGAGCCGACGATAAGGCTTGGTACAGGTAGATATGCTCCGAGAAAAGGATTGCTCCGGAGGCTCGGCCTATCACCTGCCGAGACCGCTGTCGCTAGGAAGGAGTTTAAGACCTTCTTTAGGAGGAAGGATACGGTTGAACTCCTAGCCCTTCCGATAATCTTCATAGCCATACCACTCATCTATGGCTGGCAGCGGACAATGGATCCATTAAACCTGTTGGCTCAAACTCTTATAGGCTGCACCCTATTCTGGATTTTAGCTTCATCGACCTCAATAGGTAGGGAGAAGGAAGGGTTTGCAAACCTCCTGATCGCCCCGATAGATCCGAAGGAGATCTTGAAGGGGAAGTTTATAGCCTCCATAATCTTCTCAATCGCTCCAACCACGATCATCCTACTGACAATAAGCCTGATTTTAAGGCTGAGGCTGGAGACCATGCTCACTCTTCTAGCCGCGTGCTACATCGGGGTGATCGAGACGGCGGCGATAGGCTTAGTCTTCGGATCAAGGTATCCAGACTTCACAACGGCTCCAAGGGCTAGGTCGATAACCTGCATGGGCCTACTCCTATCGATGGTTACTTCGGTCGTGGCCGTCGCCCTAACTTGGTCTCCCCTCATAGTCTACAAGCTCATCCATCCGGACTTCCTATCGATTTACTCCGCTGTGGCCACGACTATGATAATCGGATCAATCGTTACAACCATAGCCTATAAATCAGCCTTGCAAAGCCTTAGGGAACTCTGCATCTCTCAAGGCGACCTACTATAACCTCTCAGAAGTCTTAGCCTACCCCTATAGATCCATGCAATCTTTTAACAACATTTACTATTTTGAATACCTTAAAAAGAAGTGACTCAAAATGAACAATGATATCAAAATGGAAAGCATAGCCTTGAAAAGCATTAAGTATGCACTCATGCTGTTGTTGATTCTAAATTTCATATTACCGCTAATAATTACCCTTGTAGTAAACCAAGAAGCATGGTTTTTCGGTTATAAACTCGGTGGAATAAAAGCTTGTTCTTGGTTGTTAACAAATGGTATTATTGGATTGGTACTTGCTTACTCCTTACTCAAAGACATAAAATACAGTTTTTTAGCTGTGTTCCTCTTCTTTCTTGTTAATTTCGTAAATGTCATGATGATTCCTCTGCAAGGATTAGCTTTCTCTCCTTTCTACTCCCTGGGACTTATCTTATCTCTGATTGGAGTCGTGTTGGAGGTGAGAAAATGAGCATCGGAGTAACTTTTAAGCCAACTTTTGTAATTCCTCTACTTCTTTAACATCTTTCGTATCTTCCAAAGCTCGGAGAAAATAAAGCTACGGTTTAAGTATTTCAAGGATTTATTATAAAATCTTGAAGCATTTAACCCGTCTCGGCCATGCGATTGAAGGCCGCCAAGCTACTCTAAATAAATCTTCTAAATTCTTACTATCCCATTCCAAGTCCTCTAAGCTGATTCCGTACAAGTCTCAAATAGTTCTCTGAGCTTAGGGTTGATGTAATATCTTTTCACTCTAGAAGTATCGTCTTTAAGCACTAGGACCGCGCCTCTTGCGGCCAGCTTCCTCAACAGCCTATAGGCTGTTACCTTACTCAAACCAGTTATGGCCGCGACCTCGCTTAACCTTAGCGGCTTAGGTGATCTGATAAGGGCTTCGATTACGCGTTTCTCCTTCTCATCGAAGATAAGGGACAAGACATCTTCTGGAGAGGTATCTCGCCTCTCACTTCTTCGCAGACCCTTCTCCAGTAAAGGAGGTAGGGCGATTATAATTCCTAACAAGAACATAGGGAAGTTATTACCGAATACTCCTCCGACTATTAGCATGACACCGAAAAAGTAGAAAACGTAGTTAAGGAGACCCATTGCTGACACGCCCCCAAACATCGATGAACATTAGCCCCCAGAAAGAGTATTCTCACCATCGAGAAAATAAGATTTGCCTTTTTCAAATATGGAAACAGGCGTTTCAAAAAGAGTAATGCACAACACAAAAATATGCTCCGCGTCAGGAGTTAACGACTAGGATAATGGAGAAGCCCGTTAACAGCTGGCACCGGCCTCTCCTCATTACCATGTGTTTGCTCGCGATACTTAGTTTATACTTTATTATTAGACCGGTCATCCAATTCGGGGTACCTCTTGAGCGCGTTTGGCCCGGGTTCCTCTTCCTCGTCATTCCATGGATCGCCTTCTCAATTGTAGAGTGGAGGAAATATGATGTCTATCACCTGCACCATATGATGGCGATACTTTATTCCATATTCCTAACATTCTTAACTCTGGGAGGATTGGCGGAGTACATCGCTCTCAGGACGTGGGGTAAAACCACCATCGAGATAGTATTTGCAGTCATCGATGACGTCGCGTATATCGTGCTGCTTATCGCATGCGGCTACCTCAGCTA
>JAGGZB010000116.1 GCA_021162225.1 Candidatus Bathyarchaeota archaeon
GAACCCGGGTCGGGCGGGCGACAGCCGCCTATACTAGGCCGGACTATACTACCAGGGCTTTTTCTTGAATTTTACTTTTAGAATTCTCCGATATATTTTTTACTTGTAATGGTTCACGGCATATTTTTTAGATATTGCATGAACTTTACATTCTAGCAGGCGCTTCTATAACTGACCTAGGCATAAGCGCATTCATGACGGATTCTTCTGAGGCTTCAACCTCGACTGGCTTCGGGAACTGCTTCATTATTATGTTCGGATCTTTTAGTCCATGTCCAGTGAGAATACAAACAACTAGTTCATCTCTCTCTATCAATCCTCTCTCCTTAATCTTGATTAAACCAGCTACTGAGGCGGCGCTTGCTGGCTCAACGAAGATTCCTTCCTTCTGAGCTAGGAGCCTCTGAGCCTCAAGTATCTCGGCGTCAGATACTTTTTCAACCATACCATGCGACTGCTTCACTGCCCTGACTGCTTTCTTCCAGTTAACTGGAGATCCAATTCTTATAGCTGTAGCGATCGTCTCGGGGTTATTAACGAACTCAACATGGTCCAGGTTTCTTTTCAGAGAATCCACTATTGGAGCTGCTCCTTCAGCCTGTATACCTATCATCTGCGGGAGACTATCAATTAAGCCTAATTCATGAAGCTCGGTGAAACCCTTCCATATTGCACTTATATTTCCAGCGTTTCCAACGGGGACCACAATTTTATCCGGAACTTCCCCGCTTAGTTGATCACGTATCTCAAAGGCTATTGTCTTCTGTCCTTCTAGGCGGAAGGGATTTAGGGAATTAAGCAAGTATATCGGATGTGAGAGACATATACTCCTTACGATCTTGAGGGCTTCGTCGAAATTTCCTCTTATTTGAATCACTCTTGCTCCGTGAATCATAGCTTGTACCAGTTTTCCGAATGCAACTTTTCCGGAAGGTATTAGCACTATGCATTCGATTCCAGCCCTCGCAGCATAAGCGGCTAGAGAAGCGGAAGTATTTCCCGTGGAGGCACAGGCAACTTTTTCCATTCCTAACTCAACAGCTTTTGTAACGCCGATGGTCATACCTCTATCTTTGAATGATCCAGTAGGATTCTCTCCCTCGTTTTTTACGTACAGGTTTTTGAGGCCTATCTCCTCGGAAAGCCTAAGGCATCTATTAAGCGATGTGCCACCTTCTCCCAGCGTCACCCTCAGCTCCGCTCTTTCCACGGGAAGCAACTCCTTGTATCGCCATACAGAGAGAGGCCGCCTCTTCCATTTGCTGTCAAGTCTGCTTGGAAGTCTTGAGAAATCATACTTTACAGACAATAAGCCGCCGCATCTACTACATGTATAGATAACTTTTCTTGGATCATATCTTTCTCCGCAATCTATGCACTCAAGATGAAAAACTGCTTCGGCCAATTCGGAATACCTCTACGCACTTATACGAAGAAAAACGAAGAATCTTATCCTTAAAAGATTTTCACATATCAGAGAGGCACGGTATCTCTCTCCATGCTTCAAATACTTAAAATATAATTAGCCATCTTTATCTATTGGGTGTTTCCTTCTTGTCCAGCTTGCAGTGTGTAAGGTGTGGAAGAAGAATAGACGCTAATGGTCCCCCCGTAGCTAAGTGTCCAGAATGCGGAGGCATTCTTGAATATGCCATTAACGTGGAAAAAATCAGGGGCACCAAGTTTACGGGGGAATTCACGTTTTGGAGATATCGCTCTTTACTTCCAGAGGTTAAGAATATAGCGTCAATGAGGGAGGGAGGGACGCCTCTATACAAGGCAAGCCATCTCTCAGAAGAGTTCAGGGTAAAGGATTTGTATTTGAAGGATGAGACCCGTAACCCGACAAATTCTTTCAGGGATAGAAGCGCTGCCCTACTCGTCTCCAACATTCTAGATCTTAAAATGAAAGCCGCTGTATGTGCCACAAATGGAAATATGGGGGCGGCGTTAGCCGCGTATTCAGCGAGGTACGAGATTAACTGCCACGTTATAGTTCCGAGAATGGTGGATATGGGAAAACTGGCCCAAATGCTTGTTTATGACGCCACTATAGAGGAATACGGGGAGACCGTCGATGAGGCAATCAAGAGAGCTGAAATCCTAGCTGAGGAAACAGGATGGTATCAAGCAACTCCGGAGCTTAATCCCCTAGTAATAGAAGCTCAAAAGACAATAGCCTTCGAAGTCGCCGAGCAATTCGGGGTTCCAGACTGGTTTATAGTTTCTATGGGAAGTGGAGGAATAGCATATTCAATATGGAAGGGATTTAGAGAGCTTTACGAGCTTGATGTGATTGATTCTCTTCCCAAAATACTTGGAGTTCAAGCTGAAGGATGCTCTCCAATAGTGAATACGTACCTAAAAAGCGAGAAGCATATTGAGAAACCATTTACGCATGCTATTGGAATCCTAGTTGCGAATCCTCTCCAAAAAGAACTTGCATTAAAAGCAATTAATGACTCCGGCGGCTCAGCTATTGCAGTCTCTGATCAAAAGATCTTCGCAGCTGAACAAAGCATGGCGAGACTGGAGGGAATCTTCGCTGAGCCGGCGAGTTCTGGAACAATAGCTGCGTTAGGAAAAGCCAGAGAAGAATCCCTTATCAGTAGCGATGAATCTGTCATATGTTTGATAACTGGAAGCGGATTGAAAGCGACGGATGTTCTGCAAGCTCTTTCCAAGAGAAGAAAGTCAGCGATGCTTGGAGCGGAGCTAAGCACAAAGGAGAAGATTCTCAGACTTCTGTCAAGTAAGGATCGATACGGCTATGAGCTTTGGAAAGATCTGGGAAAAATCATGACTCGACCGGCCATCTATCAGCATCTAAACGATCTTTTGAACAAAGGCTTGGTTACGTATTATATTGAGGATGGAAAGAAATACTTTAGGATAACAGAGAGAGGAAGAGATGTTCTGGAGGCCATAGATAAAGTTAAGATACTTCTCTGACCTTTTCACGGATGACATTAATCGTCACAAGACTTTTATTTAGGAGATGACATTAAAGTTATTAAAGTTATAATTATACTATTATTTTCGTGATGAGTTTAAGATGCCTAAAGGTAAAGCCCCATCGCCGTTTAGAGCCGCTGTGGCGGCGATCTTCGCATCCTTCGTATGCGTAGCTACGATAGTCTTCTTGATATATATTCCATCAACCCAAGGATACTTCAACATTGGCGAATCCATGGTTTTTCTCTCCGCGCTCCTATTCGGTCCATATGTGGGAGCCTTCTCCGGGGGCGTGGGTTCCATGCTTGCGGATTTAATCCTAGGATATCCACATTACGCGCCTGCAACTTTGCTAATAAAGGCATCCGAAGGCTTCGTTGTAGGTTTTCTAAGCAAGCACAATCCAAAAATTAAGTCAAGGATCAAATGGAAGGTCTTCACCGTGATCTTGGGAATACTTGTTGGAAGTCTTCTTGCAGGCATTGGCTCCACATACTACAGTGGCGAGAGCGAGCTTACCCTAGGATTCACAACGTATACATTCACATTACCTAGAGAGGTTTGGCTGGTTTTAGGCGGATTAGCCGCCTTACTTATTTCCATTGTAGGCTTAACTGCTGATCCGCAGCTGGGATGGGCCATATTTTCTGTGACGCTTGGAGGACTCACCATGGTTCTAGGATACTTCATATATGAGATGTTCTTCCTAGGGTGGCTCTTCAATATACAAGTTGTAGCAATCGCTGAGGTTCCAATAAACATCGGGCAGATGATCATAGGCGCATTGGTGGCAATACCAGTAGCGAAGATGATTAAGCGTATGTTTCCACAAGTAAGTGAAATCTGAACACTTTCGAAGAATCATCTTTTGTTAGAGTTCCAAAAAGTTATTTAGAATGACATTTTTAGTACTTCAGTGATTGTTATGAATCTTCCAGAGATATTATACTTGTCTCGGAGGGATATAGAGAACATAGGTTTATCCATGAAAGAAATCATCAATGCAGTTGAGAATGTGTTCCGCGAGAAGGGTTTAGGAAGAACCGAGATGCCTCCTAAACCTGGAATTCATCCAAAAAAAGACGCGTTTATACATGCGATGCCAGCTTATATTCCGAATCTAAAAGCCGCTGGCTTGAAGTGGGTCAGTGGCTATCCCGAAAATTATAAGCTGGGACTCCCCTATATAACTGGCTTATTGATTCTTAACGATCCAGAAACAGGTGTTCCGATAAGTGTTATGGACTGTACATGGATAACCGCCAAAAGAACGGGAGCCGCTACGGCTGTGGCTGCAAAGTACCTCGCGAGGAAGGACTCTGAAACTATGGGCATTTTAGGATGCGGAGTTCAGGGAAGAAGCAATCTTGAAGCCCTACTTTTAGTCCTTAAAGATCTGGAGAATGTCAAGGCCTACGATATTAACAAGGATAACTTACAAAGGTACGTTGATGAAATGACCAAGAAATATGGAGTAAACGTCATCCCCGTAGATTCTCCGAAAGGAGCCGTTGAAGAATGCGATGTAGTAGTCACAGCTGGACCTATACGAAAACATCCAAATCCAGTAATTGAAGCCTCATGGTTTAGTGATGGAGGATTTGCGTGTGCATTGGATTTTGACTCGTACTGGAAGCCTAAAGCAATGCATTCTATGGATAAGTTCTGCACAGACGATGTGAATCAGCTAATGTACTACAAGTCTGAAGGATACTTCTCAGATATACCGAAGATCTACGCGGATCTCGGAGAGATAGTTGCAAACAAGAAGAAAGGAAGAGAGACGGATGAAGAACGCATAATGGCTATGAACCTTGGCTTAGCAATCGAAGACATGGCTACGGCGATTATGATATACGAGAAAGCAAAGAAAATGGGTATTGGAACATGGCTACCGCTAAACTGAACGTTCCAATATCAGAATCGATGTAAGCCGTTAACACGCCATTTTTAAAATGCAGGAGTAGTGAATACATATGAGCGAGATTAAGTCTGACAGAAGCATGGTAGATAGAATAATTGCATGCATATCAAAGAGTGAAGGAATAGATTGGAATGAAGCGAGACAAATGCTTCATAAATATGTCTGTGAGGGAAAATGCAACTGGTATAAGACTAAAAGTAAAGCAGCGGGTTTTGATAGGACTGATTTAACAGAGAAAAAACGAGAAGACATTGAAAAACTAGTGAGGCAAGTCATGAAAGGATGTGATATAGAATATGCGAAGTGGCGTATTCATAACATTTTATGTCCCGGTCACCCAAGACCTAGTCCTTCAAAAGATCGAAGATAAATACCAGAAATTAAAAGGTCGACATACAGTAACATATATGAGAGGAAACGGCGCAGTTCTTTCTAATC
This sequence comes from Candidatus Bathyarchaeota archaeon, assembly GCA_021162225.1. GTDB lineage: Archaea > Thermoproteota > Bathyarchaeia > Bathyarchaeales > DTEX01 > B63. The sequence continues at coordinate 5,318 of JAGGZB010000116.1, forward strand.
TCACCTACGTTTTCACTTATTTATCGCCTCATTGTCTTAAATTTGTTGAAGAATTTCGGCTGTTAATGATTGAAGTTTCCAATTAAGTTCGTCAAGAATTTTTCTTGCTTCTTTTTTGTCTCTCTTTTTACAAGCTTCCATTACTGCTCGAAAAACTGAATATTCGAAGAGTATTTTTCCTTCCTCAAGATCGGAGAATCCCAGCTCGTTACAAAATGAATGTAAGAAACGATCAAGCATCCAGCTGGTTGGATCGAAAATAGTCTCTTTATCGAGTATTTCCAAGAAATGTAATGCCGTTCCACTGTTTTCCATTAAGAAATCTCGTACTACATACCATGCCTCTTTGCTTCCCGTATTCTTAAAGGAAATCTCAAACTCTCCGCGATACTTGACGAACTCAACGGGACGAAGCAAATAGTCTTGGATGGATTTAAGTCTTCTTTTCACCACAGCTTTTATCTTCTCAAAATTATCCTTTTCAGAGCAAAGCCGAAGATGAAGCTCTGGCTTAAAGAAGTAATAGAAGAACCTGATTTCTTTTTGATGCCATAATTCTTCGAGGGTAGGTTTGATGAACCTAAGAGCAACTCTTCTCTTGCTCTCCCATATGGATGGATTCTTGAAATAAACTATTGCTTCTAACCAGTTTTCTTTCATAAGAATTCTCCTTCAGCAATAAATATCCTAAAGAATAAAATAATTATTTTCTTTATGACCATCCATGTATAAGCAATGATGATATTGATGCTCCGGCCGGGATTTGAACCCGGGTCTCCGGCTCTCCTCCTTTTTAGTCGAAAGGCCGGAATACTTGTCCGGGCTATACTACCGGAGCATCGAAGCTTTTCATATATTACCAACTTGCTATAATCTTTTTGGTTTTAGGCTTCTCCAGCCAAGAAACGCATCTGCGCGAGTCTATCCATAACCTCCACGATATTCCTTTCGATTCTATGCCTCTCTTTCTTATAAGTATCCTCGTCTATCTCTCCCTTTTTAAGCTTCTCATCCAGATTCTTTAGCTCTTCAAGAAGATTATCTCTTTGTCTCTCTAAATCCTTAATTCTTTCAGATGCACCTTCAAAGCGAAACATTTTCATCCACGCTTGAATCCGCAAAATCTTATATTAAGATTTCCTATGTAGTTAAATCTTTTTCAGTTTCCAATTGATTATACAAGTTACAAGTATCTGATGGAAACATAGAGGAGCATGGGGCAGGTTTAGACGCCAAAGATAGCGATGGAACAAGACAAAGAATCTCACGAGAGATATGTCTACAGAAAGCAACATTGAAAGGCTGAATTAATATTACACGCGGACGAAGACATTAGCTATAATGTTGAATGTTGAGAGCGAGCGGATTCTTCAACTTAAGGAGAAGCTAAGGATATCTAAATGAAGTAACTTTGATCTCGAATGACCACATACTTTTGATTTAACGTTCTTCTCTCGCAGCCCTAATTTTATCTTATATATAGTATTTACTGAAATTTACCATTAATTATAGCAACTGAGGAGAGTGATGTTAATGTTTAGGTCTAAATGGATCTCCCAACGTGCTGATATGGTTCCATGGTCCGGAGTTAGGAAAATGTTTAATTATGCACAAAAATATAGCGATGTCATCAACTTATCTCTTGGAGAACCGGATTTTGACACTCCTCAACATATAATCAAGGCAGCTATCGAAGCCATGAAGAAAGGTTATACTCATTATACTCCAAACGCTGGTTTAATAGAGTTCAGAGAAGCCGTAGCTGAAAAACTTAGGAAAGAAAACGGGATTGATGTGGATCCAGAAACTGAGGTTATAGCTACTGTAGGCGCTATGGGCGCACTCTCACTCGCTATGCTGACCGTAGTTAACCCGGGAGATGAAGTTCTAATTCCAAATCCTGGCTTTGCAAGTTATGAAGCTCAAGTTATTCTAGCTGAAGGAAAACCAGTTTCCTACTCTCTAAATGAAGATGAGGGCTTCGATATAAACGCCGAGGAGATAGCTGGGCTTATCACTAACAAAACGCGGGCTATACTGGTGAATACTCCTTCGAATCCAACAGGCTCCGTTTTAAGTGAAAAATCTCTTAAAAAAATTGCAGAAATAGCAGTAGAAAATGATCTCTTAGTGATCTCGGATGAGGCTTATGAGGCAATTACATATGACAATTTTAGGCATGTAAGCATTGCTTCTCTCCCCGACATGAAAGATAGAACAATAAGCATATTCAGTTTTTCAAAAACCTACGCCATGACTGGATGGCGTATAGGATTTGCCGCTGCAAACGAGGAGATAATAAGGCAAATGACCAAACTTCAGGAGCATTTAGCAGCCCATCCGAGTTCAATCTCTCAAATGGCAGCTATCGCCGCGCTTCGAGGACCAAAGGACCACATTAAAAAGATGGTTAAGGAGTATTCTGAAAGAAGAGAACTCATTATGGAAGAGTTGGCTGAAATCCCTGAAATTAAATGTTTTAGGCCTCAAGGAGCATTTTATGTCTTCCCGAATATAAAAGCCTTTAAAATGTCTTCAGAGGACTTTGCGATGCACATTCTTGAAAAAGCAAGAGTTATAATCGTTCCCGGAACAGCATTTGGCAATAACGGTGAAGGATATGTAAGAATCTCGTATGCAGCCTCTAAAGAAGAAATATCCAGAGCCATGACAAGAATGAAACAAGCACTAAAAACTTGAGATATCTCAAAAATTAATTTTAGTATCCGATTGCCTTTCCATGATCAACATAATGCCTGCTTCCTAACTAAATGAAAGGGACTAGCCAAAGCTTATTAGTAAAAATTTCAGTTGTAGATTTTATTGAGAGTGAAAATCTTGAGTGAAAAAATATTGGAAAAGGATGAACTGGAGAGTATGCTTGTAGGCGTCGGAATACTTGGAACAGGAGGGGGAGGAGACCCCGAATTTTTTGGGAAACCTCTTGTGGAATGGGATCTAAAAAGGGGAAGAGAATACAGAATAATATCGCCAGAAAAGGTTAAAGATGATGCATTTATTGTTTCCGGAGGATACGCTGGCTCAGTTAGCGCATATACTTCTATCGGAGACATGTTGCAGAAATGGGAAGAAAGATATGAACTGTTGGAAGCACTAAGGATTATGGAAAGTATCTTTAATCGTAAAGTTGATCATGTTGTTCCTTTCGAACTTGGAGGAGCAAACACCCCAGCCATATTATCTTTAGCTGCTAGGATTGGAATTTCAGCAATTGATGGTGATGGTCTTGGAAGAGCCGCGCCCGAAACTCAAATGTCAAGCTTTCTGGGACATGGAATATCTATAACTCCTATGCCTTTTGTGGACAGGGAAGGAAATGCTATAATTGTGAAACATGCGGCAAGTTATACTTATCCTGATGAACTTATGCGCTTAGCCTTAGATTTAAATGGAGGAGTAGGGGCAAACAATCATTACCCCATGAATGGAAAGCAGCTAAAGATGAGCGTAATTCCAAATACAATTACCTTCTCAATAAAGGTGGGAGATGCTGTTCTGAATGCTATAGACTCTAAAAGGGATCCGGTAGAAGCTTTTGTCGAAATCTCTAAGGGATTTGAACTTTTCAAAGGAAGAGTAAAGGAGATGAGAGGAAAAGACATCCAAGCCCACTACATAGCAGAAGCTACGCTAGAAGGTCTAGATGAATACTCAGGGAAAACCATGAAGATTATATTTAAAAATGAAGCTATGCTCGCAAAAATAAATGGACAAACAGTAACGGTGTTCCCCGACCTAATCTGTATGATAAACCCTGAAACCGGCAAGGGAATAATGGCCACAAGTATAAAGCCGGGAATAGAAATAGCTGTTGTAGGAGTTCCCGCTCATGAACGTCTACGAGAATGTCTAAAGAATGAAAATGGCAGAAAAGCCTTTAGTCCTTCACGCTACGGATTTCCAGAGATAAAATATGAGCCTATAGAAGATCTAATTAAGAAACTATCATAAAATTAAAATAAAATTTGGGAATTTATTGCCCCAATTTATGCGCTTGCCTGGCAAAACAAGAGCTGTCACTAGCATTGATTTTATGGCTATGAAAACAAATATGGATCTAGATAAAACGTTATTGGATAAATGATGATAAAGCGACTAGAATAATATATTTTTATTAAAGATTTTGAGAATAAGGATTCAAGGAGCTGATTAATTATTGAAGAATATATCTTCAATACGAGTACGGTTCATAATTGAGGGCTTAGGTGAAGCAGAGGGTAGGCTTATACGGTTTCTTTCTCCAAGAACAGTTGATGCGTTAGTGAGGAACCTTCCTCTGGAGGGCCGTGCGGCATTGATGAAGGGCGGATTGTACTTTCCAGTTCCGATAAAGCTGGGAGTAGAGAAGGCTAAGAGGATCGTAGAGGGGGGAGCTTTAGCCTATTGGCCTATGGGTGGAGCTCTATGCATATTTTATGAAAATGCTAAGCCTTACAGTCCGGTTAATCATGTCGGCGAGATCGTAAAGAACTTAGAAATTTTCCGTAAAGTCGAGACGGGAACAAAGATAACCATGGAGAAAGCATAGATTAAGACATATGTTTCCTTTTCATCTTCGCTGCCTTCTCAAGATGAATCTGGTACGCTTTTGCCCTCCACTTTTCTCTCCAGCTCTTCCATCCAGTCTTTACAAGCTTCTCCCTAAGGACTATCTTTTCAGCAACCCACTCCAGCAATGGATAGAACCTCTTTTTGTCCTTAAGTCTTTCCGGGGGAACCCCGACTTCTACGCACCAGTCTAAATAACTCCTTTCAACTCTTTCTTGGAGCTCCCCTTTTATCCTAGTCTTTTCAACATAGAAGCCTCTTTGCTGGAGGTATTTGCGTATGCTGGAAAGAATGTATCCAGAGCATACCTTGAAATACGTCTTTTCATCCGGCTGCATAACATTCACTATCTCTTCAGCTATGCGCACAGCTTCAGCCAAATAAGCTTTCCTCTCAAAGTTTGGAGGCTGAAAAGCGGTTACCGGTATTCTTCGCTCCATATATTTACGGTCAGGGAGCTTAAGCGCTCCTACAACGACCCCTAAAAGAAGATCACCCCAGCCAGCATCATCTATTAAAATAACTTTATCATAAATGAACCTATCCAATCCCATTCAGAATTTCCCCTAATCATCAGAGAACCTACAAATCCCCCTTTTCATACTCTTCAGTGGTAAATTTATAAGTATTTTCTAAGAAAAGAAGGCTTTTCTGTGTGCTTAATTACTAAGAGCTACTCGGAGGGCTTATAGATCTTTAGGTTTCTACCTCCAGATACATAGGTTATTATTCCCTTCTGGTGCAAATCTTCGAGGAAGTCCTTTGCGACGCTTAGAAGAAGATTAAAACGTGACGCAACAGTATACGGTGTTATCACCTTCATGCTTCGCAGCTGCTTTATTACCCTCTCATCTCTGGGATCCGGGGGGATAATTCTCGCAGCTTTTAACTCAATCCGCGAAAGACGCTTCTCCTTTTCAGTCCTTTTACGCCTTGCCTCTTTCCTTGCTTCCTTCTCTCTTCTCACCTGAGCCTTAGCGAGTTGTGTTAATGTAGGCTTCTTTTTACCGCCCATTTTAATCCTCAAAAAAGAAAAATGAAGATCGAGTTTATAGATGTTTTGCTTATTCTTCTGCCATAACATGTAATATTATGCCGTTTTAGGTCTCCCGTATGCTCTCAGATAAAAATCGTCAAGAACTACGGGCACTTTCTCGTCATGCTTAATTCTTCTAATAGCATCTGCCAAGTACTCAACAATCTTATTCACGATCTTTTCACCTTTCTCTACGCTGGCTTTCCTCGGATCTCCTACATACAGCTGTACGGCGTATGCTTGCCAATCAACTGATGTCTCTATTCCTTGGGGAAGACCAGTACTTTCAACCCTTGCCTCCTGCTTAACATTCTCCATTCTTATCAAGTCTTTAAACAGGTAGAGTCCGATGCTTGTCTCTATCTCACATGCATGCCCCACTCTTCTCCCTTCACTCATTTCTTCAATAATATCTCTAACGGGGAATAGCGGATTGACCAGCGCATACAAAGCATAACTCTTTCTCTTATTCAGCATTTCTTTTAAGAAAAGTCTCAGCACAGGGATATTTCCACCATGGCCGTTTAGGATCAGAATCTTCTTAAACCCATTCCTTGCAATTTCGCCGCATATTTCCTCAAGAAGCGAAAGCATGGTCTTCGCAGTTAACGAGATAGTTCCCGGAAAATGCTTATTCTCAGGAACGTATGCATAGTAGAGTGGAGGAAGAACAATAGATTCTTCCTTCTCCGCGGCTAACTCAGCTATTCTATACACAGTAAGAGAATCTGTGCCAATTGGCATGTGGGGACCGTGAATCTCGATCGATCCTATTGGCAATATTGCAACTAGTCCTTTTTCAGCCGCATTTTTAACATCTAAGCTTGTTAAATACTCATAAAGCATTCAGCTTCACCACGACCTTCGTCGTTAAAATAATAAAAGGATTTTTAGTTTTAACGATTTGTGATAAGTGAAAAATATCTTTCTAAGATAACGAGAGTTCTTCGATGATCCTTTTCATATTCTCTGCGCCTTTGTAGAATGTGGATTTCTCATCCTCGTCAAGATCCCATTCAATTATCCTCTCAACTCCTCCGCTTCCCAGCTTCGCGGGAACTCCGATGCTGACCCCTTTAAGACCATATTCTCCGTCCAGCACGGTTGAGACTACAGCTAATCTTGAATCGCCCTCAATAATCATCTGAATTATATTTGCTGTGTTACTCGCTGGAGCGTATACGGTTCTGCCTTTCTTGGAGATCACATTCAACGCCGACTGTCTGATCTCCTCTGTTATTTCAGCCCGTTCTTCTTTGCTGAATGCTTTCTTCTCCCCTTTCACCTTAACTCTACTGAAGACTGGAACTTGATTCTCTCCATGTTCTCCGATAACGTATGCTTCAACTTCTAATACTGGAACATTAAGCCTCTTACTTATTGCTCTCCTGAACCTTGCTGAGTCAAGCATCCCCGCGCTTCCAATAACTCTTCTTCTCTCAAACCCCGTGATCCTCCACATGATGAAATTCATTATATCTACAGGGTTAGTTAGGGTCACTACTACAGGTCTCCCTCGAATCTCCTTTATATTTGAGGCTATCGACTTGACTATCTGAATATTCGCTTTGAGAAGATCCATTCTAGACTTCATATCCGGAGTTCTAGGTTTTCCAGCAGTTACAATAACTATGTCTGATCCGTCTGCATCTTCATACCCTCCAGCGACCACATCGATATTACTCCGAAAAGCCATGGCTTGAGCTATATCCTCAGCGTTTCCCTCGGCGAGTTCATGATACACATCAATTAGAACTATCTGATCGACGATATCTCTAGCCGCCAATTCATACGCTATGCATGAGCCTAGGCTTCCAACACCTATAACTGTCGCCTTCTTCATGAGGCATATTTAATTAATGATTAAACTTTAAGGATTTCCATTTGCATGATTCAAGGCAGAATTAATGCGAAAAACAGTCTCTCTTAAATTTCCAAAAATATTAATGTGAGAAGGCGATATCATAGAGTGGTGAGTGAATTGACTAAAAGAATCAAGATAACAAGCGAAAGGATAGGAGAAGTTGAAGCTATCCTACTTGAGGATAAGGCTCCGAAGACCGTTGAGGCCATATGGAATATACTTCCAATAGAGGCCAGGGCAAATACATGGGGAGACGAAATATACTTTTCGATACCAGTTAGGCTTGAGGGCGAAAATGTCCATGAAACCGTTGAGGAAGGCGATATAGGCTACTGGCCTCCGGGTCAGGGATTCTGCATATTCTTCGGGCCTACGCCTATAAGCCGCAGAGGAGAAATAAGACCGGCAGATCCTGTTAATGTCTTCGGAAAGGTTGAAGGAGATCCAAAGATCTTTAAGAAAGTTAGAAGCGGAGACAGGATAAGGATAGAAAAGGTAGAAGAGTAAAAGATAGCGGCGAGGCTAGCATTCCACTATTAATTCTTTCGTTTTTCTCCAGAGATCTAAGAGTTTATCTTTCCCATTCACACTATATTATCTTTGGGGAGGCGCTATTGTCCGTTGAGAGGCTTTCTATAGGCATACCAGAACTAGATAGTATGCTCGCCGGAGGGATACCAGCAGGCTTTACGGTCGCCGTTACGGGAGAGCCGGGAACCGGCAAGACGGTTCTTTGTATACACTTCATAGCTGAGGGTATACGGGAAGGGGATAAGTGCGTTTATGTAACGACTGAGGAAAGCAGAGAGTCAATAATTGTGCAGGCAAACCAGTTTGGATTCGATTTTTCCAGGAGTATAAGAGAGAACAACCTTGTATTGATCGATGCGCTGATGGGACTCAAGGATAAATGGTCTTTGCAGAGCTTAGATGTGGAGGAGCTAGTCGATAAGGTGATTCAGGCTAAGAAGGCCTTGGGGTATGGCAGGGCGAGGCTCGTAATTGATTCTCTATCGGCTTTCTGGCTTGATAAACCTGCTATGTCTAGGAGGCATTCCTACTTTGTTAAGAAGGTCCTATCTAAATGGGGATTTACAACTCTCGTAACTTCACAGTATGCCATAACGACCTCTGAAGCATTTGGATGGGGAGTTGAGCATATAGCCGACGGGATCATCCGGTTCAGAAGATCCGTTAAGGGAGGGGTTCTCAGAAGATATATACTTATAGAAAAGATGAGGCAAACTCCTCATAGCTTAAAGATGTACGAGATTGAGATAATCGACGGCAGAGGCCTAGTTATCAGAGGATCGGTTGACATGCGAAAGGAGGATATCGCTCTTCCAAGACACGTTATGAATAGGATTCGTAAAGCATCACAGAAGAGAGATGCTGAAATACCTTGAGCCTAGCTAGAGAACATTACTCTCGCCCTGACGTTCAGAAGGAAATAATCGATTTTTGTAGGAGCCGCTGGGTAGCAGCCCATTATATAGACTCTGAAGGTAACATGATCTTTAGAAGATATTCGCATGGAAAACCTCTTAGGATTGATAATACTGAAGATTTCTCTAAAATCATGACTTTAAAGGGCTATATTCTGAGGTCAATATACGCTACGGCTAACGTTTACTGGAAATCTGAAAGTATTGAGGAAGTATATGACTTAACAAATATTCGGCGGTGTAGCGCCGTATGGGATATCGACGGGAAACTATCAAAGTGGAGAGAGACGCTGAAGGTTGCGAAGGAGATAACCGCCTTCTTGAATGATAGAGGTGTAGAGAAATCCGTATTTTTAAAGTGGTCTGGGAACGGATGTCACATTCACATCCACGAGGAGGCATTCTCAGAGGATCTCTTAAAGAAACATCATCCACTTGACATAGCTTACGCATTAGTAGAATATGTAAATTCCAAAGTTCTCCCAGGATTAAGAGAAATTTTAATGAAGGAAAAGATCGAAGTGGAAAACAGAATCGACCCTACACGTGTCTTCACGTGCCCGCTCAGTCTCCACCGTGAGCTTGATGCGACATGTATCTGTTTCCGATCAGAGGATATTGAAGAATTCACGCCTGAATGGATAAATCCATCAAGCTTTCGTCACGATCCATCTTGGCGGAGGTTCATAAGAGGAGAAGCAGACGAGATAGCAGAGGACGCATACAAAATAGTAGGTGGATATCCTTTGAAGCGAAGACGGAGAAGAAGAAAGACCATGCCTCTTGATAAGCAGATAATAAAATGGCTTTGGAGAGCTGAAGAAAACTGAATCTCGCAGCCATAAGAGTAGATTTTTATGTGTTCCTAATAATGGCTCATCAAGCGGTGAACCGTTAAGATGAAGAGTAAAACGGAGAGCTTTTCCGAAGAGTTTAGAGGCCGGGACATAATCACATTAGACTCTATTAAGGTTAGGCTCTTATTTTTCGACTCACTTGGGGCTAAATGCAGCTCTGTACTTGTGGAAACGCCGGATGTATCGATTCTAATTGATCCAGGCGCCGCTGGACTGCAACCGAGTTTTCCTCTGCCGCGAGAAGAGAAGATCCGCCTTCGGGAAGAAGCGTTTAAGCGGATACGCCATTATGGAACATCCTCAGACATCGTGGTTATAACCCATTATCACTATGATCATCACGTTCATCCCAGCCGAATAGGAGAAATGGCTTGCCTCTTCAGAGGCAAAACTCTACTTGTGAAAGATCCAAATCAATGGATAAACAGATCTCAGAGATCCAGAGCCCTTAAGTTTCTTTCAGAGATCTATCGAATCTCCGGAGGAAATGAACCATTCGAGGGCTTGATGGAGACTTCAAGATTCAAAATGACAAGTGACCCATTCGAAAGACATCCGAAGACGACGTCTCTATGGAGAAGATCAAAAGGAAAAAAGTTAAAAGTCTATCAGGCGAAAAAACGGTGGTTCGAGAAGATCGTAGAGAGCTGGAAACGAAATAAATGGGTAAGGATCTTCGAAGTTGGGGGAACCAAAATACTTTTCGCGGATGGCAAAGAATTCACGTTCGGCAATACAAGGATAAAGTTCACTCTTCCGCTCTTTCATGGCCAGTTTCTCGATAATGTTGGATGGGTTATAGGCTTAACAGTTGAACATGCAGGAAACAAATTTCTCTTCTCCTCGGATCTTCAAGGACCAATAATAGAAGAGTACGCCGAATGGATCATAAACTCGAAACCGGAAGTCATAGTTGCGGATGGGCCGCCGCTTTATACGTATGGATTCATGATAGGAAAGGAAGATATTAAAAATGTGATTGATAATATGCAACGTATTATATGCGAAGCTAGACCTTCGAAAATCATATGGGACCACCATATCTGTAGAGGTATCTTTAAGCCGAAAATGAGAGAAGTATATTCTTGCGCGAAGAGAAAAAGAGTCAACATATGCACAGCTGCTGAACATATGGGACTTAAGCCCCTCATTGAACGGGTTAAACCTCCCTAGTCGAGGTAGCAGAAGACAAAATGGCCATATTAGTCATTTCTAATCATTATTCTATGGTGACCTCTAGTGCCCTCGATATTCATCTTTGGGTTATTCCCAGAAGACTCCGGTAAAACGATTATTTCATCCGCTCTTGCGAGGGGCCTCATAAACAGGGGAATTAAAACATGCGTTTTCAAGCCACGGTCAGGTCATAACTTTTGGCATCAATATGACGCGTACCTTAAATGCAGGAAGAAAGGACGGCTCTTTTGCGAAGACATAATAAAGCTTAGGAAGGCATGCAAATGCTCCTTGCCTCCTGAAATTTTGAATCCTGTAGATGCATTGATGAGCCCGTTAAACGCTAAAAAATTCATTGATGAGAAAACAATAAACCATCTTTATCTCCTTGATGAAAATGTATTTTCGCATCTAATAGTCGAAAGATACACGATATGCGGGAATAGAGCTGAGAATATTTTCTGCATCAATGCCGAAACAACAAGGACCAGATCTGTAATCATCGATGAAGAATATCTACATAAGCTAGAAAGCCAAGCTGACGAAATCATCTATGTGAATAGCTTGGAAGAATGGAATAGCGTTTCTCAGAGATACTCTCCCAAGGCTATACGAAGCTGCTACGAGAAGATCTCCGAGAAGTTTGAGTACATAATAATTGAAGGTTTTAATGACGCAGTATGTCCAGATGAAACATTACGATATGACTTAACCATTGGAGTAGCTCCCGGAGTAGTCATCTTCTATGACGCTGAAACCTTCCAGAAAGCTCTAAGAATCCTCGGGGAGATCAGAGATCCGAAAACTCTCAGAGCACGGGATGTAATCAAGTATTTGAAGAAGAAAGAAACGTCATCGATACCGGCTCTTCCATCATCACATCTCAGAAACTTCGATACTCTAAGCAGAGATCTGAACAAGATAGTTGATCTTTCCATAAAAGCAACCCAAAAAAGATGACTGAAAGAAAATCTGATCTTACACATCCTAGAGAGCTGAAGAAAAACCTATAGGTTTTTAAGGATTACCCCGCTAAAATTTATGTAACAGTTGAGTCTCGGAGGGAGAGTTCTGATACCATTTAAATTATCCGTAATAACTGATGAGGTTTCTCAAGATCTGGAAACCACGGCTAGATTTGCGAAAATATTCGACCTTGACGGCGTCGAGATTAGAACCGTATGGAACCGCAACCCGCAAGACCTTCTTGAAAAAGTTGATGAGATTAAGAGGATTCTTAAAAAGTATGATTTAGAGGTCAGCGCTATCGCATCTCCATTCTTCAAAGCCAATATTGATAGTAAAGAAGAATACGAAGAACACTTGGAAATTTTAAGGAAGTGCATCAGTTTAGCTAAGAGCCTTGACACCGATATAATTAGAGGATTTACGTTCTGGCGGAAAAACAGCATTGATGAATACTTGGATAGAATCATAGAGAAATTCCAGAAGCCACTAGAGATAATAGAATCTGAAGGAGTACTTCTCGGCATTGAGAATGAACCTTCAACGTTTGTTGGAGATGGAAGAGATCTAGCTCTCTTCCTTGACCGTTTAGGATCAAAAAATGTTAAGGCTCTTTGGGATCCTGGAAATGACATATGGGATCCTCATAAAGAGACGCCATATCCAGATGGATATCAATATGTGAGAAACAGAATAATTCATGTACATATCAAGGATGGAATCCGCAAAGGAAAAGGAGGAGAGCCTGAAATAGTCGCTGTTGGAGAGGGCGAAGTTGACTTCCTCGGCCAGTTCAGGGCTTTAAAAGAGGACGGATACAAAGGATACCTATCGCTGGAAACGCATTGGAGGGTTGGAAAGCAGCTATCAGAAGATCTTGTAACTAGACCTGGAGGAGAAGCGTTCTCTGGATTAGGCGAATATTCCTCTGTAATATGCATGCATAACTTGCTGAAGATCTTGGCAAAGATTTAAACTATTATGGAAAGAACTACTTGATTGACAGAGAATCATCCTCCAATTTAATAAAAAAGACAGAAGCTTTGGTAGGTCTCTAGATTTCCATATGACTTAATCCTGAAGCTGATATGATCATTATTGAACGCATTGATCCTTTTGTCTACTTTAGCCGAAAAGTCTATCGAAGAATCCTTTCTTCTCTTCCTTTTCCTGCGGTTGCTCGATTATCTCTACTTCCTCGGCTTTCCCTTCAGGCTCCTTCTTCAGAGAAGCAAATGGCTTTAGGCTTTCAACCAAGAATGGGCTGTCAACTCCAGCTAGCACTACGGTCGCTTTTATGCTTCCTTGCAACGTACTGTTTATTCTTGCTCCCCACGAGACACGAGCGTTAGGTGCTATTCTCTCAATAACTATCTCGCCAGCTCTGTTGACGTCTTCGAGTGTCATGTCATCTCCACCTTCGATGTGTATCAGTGCTCCTTCAGCCTTTCTGATATCTCCAATATCGAGAAGCGGTGTGTCAAGAGCCTTTTCGACAGCGTCTTCAACTTTCGTATCTCCTTGACCCTCTCCGAATCCTATTGCACATACTCCGCTTCCAGTCATTATAGCTTTAAGATCGGCGAAGTCTAAGTTAACGAGACTCGGTACAGCTATAGTCTCAGATATGTTCTTGATGAATGTTGCTATAAGTTCGTTAGCTACAGCGAAGGCTTCGGCTAACGGAAGATTACCTGCAACTTTTCTAAGACGATTATTGTCAATCACAATCACGGCATCACATTCTTCCACAAGCCTTTTTAGGCCTTCCTTCGCCTTGATGAGTCTCGCTCGCTCAACTTGGAAGGGTGTTGTCACAACGCCGACTGTGAGAGCGCCGGCTTCCTTCGCTATCCTCGCAACTACTGGCGAGGCGCCTGTGCCGGTTCCTCCTCCAAGACCAGCCGTTATGAAGACTAGACCTGAGCCGTCTATGAGAGCTTCTATCTCCTTAGCGCTTTCTTCTGCGGCTTTGGCTCCTTGTTCTGGAAAGCCGCCGCAACCGAGACCTCCAGTTATCTTGTAGCCGATCAATAGTCTCTCATCAGCTTTTGTTA
>JAGGZB010000166.1 GCA_021162225.1 Candidatus Bathyarchaeota archaeon
GACTATCCGACGGACGCGGATACAATTATTAAAATTGTGAAGTATCTGAGGATGGGTTATGATTTAGTCATAGGCTCAAGGGCTCACGAGCTAAGCATTCTAGATCCACCTCCACCTCCACTTAGGAAGGTTATTGGAAGAATCTTCAACTTGATTGTCAGACTTCTTTTCAGAATTCGGATACGTGATACTCAGTGTGGAGTTAAGGGATTCAGAAAAGAGGTCTTCTCAATCATAGGTCCAATTCAATTCTCAAGTTTCGTCTTTGATGTTGAGATAATAGTTAAGGCGCAGATCCATGGCTTAAGAATAAAGGAGATCCCAATCTACTGGTCAGACAAGACTGGATCTAAAGTAAGAGTGCTGAGGGACCCGGCTATCATGTTTAGTGAACTGATGAATCTATGGATTAGGCTTCCAAGATACAAAGAATCCGCTGCGAAAAGGATGAGACATTCTGGAAAATAAAATTGCCGGAAGGATTAAATGTCCAAGAGATTTAAGTTCATGAATAATAAAAAGGGGAATGTTGTTTTATCTGATTAATGCGGTTGATCCTTTATTGATCAGGGAGCATTTCTATCCATTGTCCAATCTTCATTTCGAGGGCTTTATCATAAACGAGCTTTGCGGTTACGGCGTCTTGAACGGCTAATCCCGTAGATGTAAAGACGGTGACGTCATCGGGCGATGTTCTTCCAGGCTTTAATCCAGCTATAACTTCGCCTAGCTCCCCGCAGATATCCTCCTTCTTTATTATTCCCTTAGAGAATGGAACGTTAACTTCTCCGGAATGCAATCCTTGCTCCCAATCGTCTAGGTATATCTTTGCGCGTAAAAGTATCTTGGGGTCTAGCTCCTCCTTTCCCGGAGCATCAGCGCCTATGCACGTAATATGCGTTCCCTCCGTGATCCATTCGTTTAAAACTAAGGGTTTCCTCGAAGGAGTAGTGGTAACAACAATGTCGGCGTCCTTAACTGCGTCTTTCACGTCTCCAACGGGAATAAGCGTGGCTTTTCCCCTGCAGAGAGGCTCCATATCAGAAATGTATCTTTTTCTTTCTTCCTCGGTTAAGCTCCAAACACGCACCTCATCGAGCTTTCCGTAGAGGCTTAAGAGAGCCATGAGCTGTGTCCTGGCCTGGGTGCCTGCCCCCACTAAACCGACCGTCTTGGAGTCTTTCCTCGCCAGATACTTTGCTGCAACTCCTCCAGCAGCGCCTGTTCGCATAGCTGTTATCCAGCTTCCGCTCATCACGGCGAGGGGAGCTCCGTTCCTCGGATCTACCAAGACTATAGTCGCCATTACGGTTGGGAGATTAAACTTTTTGGGATTATCTGGGTGAACATTCACTACCTTGACAGCTGAGATATCTAATCTCTCGAGATAGGATGGCATAGCTCTTAAGTCGCCGTTATATTTGTCATATGTTAGGTAGATCTTCGGCGGCATCTGCACGTGTCCTAGAGCTTTCTCCCTGAAGGCTTCCTCAACAATATTCATGACTTCATCTATTTTGAGTAAAGGCTCTATTTCCTTCTCCGTTAAGATGAGAACCTTCATCTTTAAGCCTTCTCTATAGTCACTCCATTCTTTGGATCTTTAATGTATTCCCTGAATTTTTCCAGTATCTTCCTCGTTATTGGACCCATTCTTCCCTCTCCAATCTGTCTTTTATTCACTTCTCTTATGGGCATTATTTCCGCGGCCGTTCCCGTCACAAAGGCCTCATCAGCTCCGTAGAGTTCAACAACAGTGATTCCCTTCTCGATGACTTGATAACCCATGTCTTGGGCTATCTCTTTAACTACGCTGGCCGTTATCCCCGGCAGTGGACCGCTCGTGGATGGTGGAGTTATTATTTTTCCATCCTTGACAATAAATATGTTCTCAGCCGTGGCTTCACAGATGAAGCCGTTTGTGTCCAAGATTATAGCCTCGTCGACGCCCGCGTTATTGGCTTCGATCTTCGCCAATATACTGTTTAGATAATTCAGGGACTTAATCTCATGTGTAGTTGCGTCAACGGGGTCTCGGCGAACCCACGAGACTATCATGCTCATTCCCCTCTCCCGCTTCTCCTCGTCATATAGCTGCAATAGAGGAACTGTTATTATGATCACTGAGGGCTTCGGGCATTTCCTGGGGTCTAGTCCAAGGTCTCCTTTGCCTCTCGTCACAACGAGTCTGATATACGCGTCTTTCAGATTATTCCTTCTCAAAGTTTCAAGCACCGCTTTCATCATCTCTTCCTTGGTTAATGGAATCTCCAGCATGATTGCCCGCGCTGAGTGATAGAGACGATCTATGTGCTCCTTGAGCTTGAATACTATTCCATTATAGGATCTAATACCCTCAAAAACTCCGTCGCCATAAAGGAATCCGTGATCGAAGACTGAGATTTTAGCCTCGGACTCCGGGTAATATTCTCCGTCGATATATACTAGAAGCTCCTTTTCAGACAACATATACACCTCTTCTCAAGAATATTCCAGCTTGCATAAATATGTGTAACGATGAGTCTATCCATAGAAGCGTGGTCTCTTAGAAAGCCTCATTGGAAGACTCAAGGACTTGAAAGGCTTGCCTCTCGTTAAATCCTTTATTTCAGAAACAAGCTCTTCGAGGCTCATCTTCCTTATCTCTCCGCCTCTTCCAGCACCTGAAACCCTACGATCTCTCACTGAGAGAACTCCGGACTCCACCTCTCTCTGACCTATGACGACAATGTATGGTATCCATTCCATCTCTGCCTCCCTAATCTTCCTCTGCATCGTTAATGGTCTATCATCCCAGTCGACTC
>JAGGZB010000052.1 GCA_021162225.1 Candidatus Bathyarchaeota archaeon
CTCCTTCAGGAAATCTAATCCCCTCATGCGTTGTCAAGTATTATCCGCCCTATAGGGGATTCGCTAGGCTTCGAGGATTCAGAATTGTTAGGATAGCGGTTCATCCAGATCTCTTAGGAAGGGGAATCGGAAGTCTAGCTCTTAAGAGACTCTGCGAGGAAGCTGAAAGCGAAGGATTCGATTGGGTTGGAGCGGGATTCGCGGCTGATAGACGACTGCTCAGATTTTGGCTGAAGAATGATTTTGTGCCGGTTCATATAAGCCCGGCGAGAAACATAATCTCTGGAGAATACAGCGTAGTGCTCATTAAGCCTCTGAACACGAGAGCTGAGAAGACTGTGAGGAAGGCTTACCGCGAATTCAAGATCAGATTTTTGGAGTCGCTCTCCGACACGTATTATAGCTTAGACCCATACATTGCTAGCCAGCTTTTAAGCGTGCATAGGTGGGAAGCTTTAGAGCTTCCACGCATGACCGCGTCTCAGCGGGAGAGACTGATGGGATATGTTAAAGGCATCTTAACGTATGAAGCTGCATGCGACTCGATAAAGCGTGTTCTATTTGCACACTTCCTGAGCTCTGGAAGGTATAGGTGTGAGATGGATGTGAATGATGAAGCAGGGCTGATAACTAGGTGTCTGCAGTGTAGATCATGGGATAGAACGGCTGAGATTGTTGGAACGCATCCCGCAAAATTAAAAACTGACCTAAGATCTAGTATTGGAAGGTTGGCGATGCATTTTGAAGCAGTTAAACTTCAAAAAGGAGTATAAGGATGCCCTTCAGAGCGGCCGTAAAGTAACAACTATAAGGATGAGGACGAATCTGAAGCCGAGGGACATAGTTGAGATCATAGCTGGAAAGGAGAGCTGCGGCTATGCATTAATAAAGAGCGTCGTCAGAAAGAAAATCTCGGAGATAAGCGACAAGGACGCTAGGAGAGACGGATTCAGGAATAGGAAGGCCCTACTCAAAGCTTTAAGGAAGATCTATGGAAAGATAACTCCGGAGACTAATGTCTACATAATAAGATTTGAAAAGGTTAGGAAGTAGTAGCTAGTAGAAAAACAAATTATTTAAGTCCGCTGAGACCGAGAGTTAAGTGAGGGATGAATGACGCAGAGAAAATGGACGTCGACGGTACTTGTTGTTGCCTTAGCGGTGCTTACAGTGGCTCTTCTTGCATATTACGCTTTCATCTCAACCCCGGGAAAAGTTGAAGAGATAGGCGGAAAATACGACGTTGTCATAAAGTTCTGGAGAAGAAACAACATAGCGACGATTGAGTATACGGATGAATCTGGAAGGCATATGGGTCTCTTCTGGAACGATACGAGAAAATGCCTAGAATGGATTAAGGAGAATACTTCTGAGAACGCGGTTTTTCTATGTTGGTGGGATTATGGACATATGATTAAAGGGTATACTGGAAGAGACGTGATTATAAGGAATCCTTCAAAAGAGATTCAGAAGTCAGTTGCGAATCCCAAGGAAGTCAGGGAGTATGATCCGCATGAAAGAATAGTTGATGTTGCAAGAGCCTTAAGCACTGAGGACCCAAACGTCACCCTAAACATAATGAAGAAATATAACGCCTCCTACATCTTCATATACAAGGATGACTTAAGAAAGGCTGGATGGATCTTCTGGGCGGCAGGGCTGAACTCAAGCGATTACATCAACGATGAAGGAAACCTCACGGATAGAGGAAAACAAACAATGCTTTACCGTCTCGCAAGCGGCATCGACCCAGTCTTCACGATCGTCTATCAGGATGAAAGAGTTAAAGTGTACGAGGTACACTACGATTAGTTGATCTTTAAATTATTCGTGAAAGCCGGCATACATCTACACATTTATAGCCTTACCGAGTAAATGATTAAGACTGATTCCGATAGGGTGAGATTTTTCCCTTTTTAAATCTCTTTCAGGCATTATGCTACTTGATCATGTGACACGCCACAAAATGGTTATCGTCTATCTCCACAAGTTTGGGTTCTTCTCTCCTGCAGATATCCGTTGCCAGCGGACATCTGGTGTGAAATCTGCATCCCGTAGGCGGATTTATGGGACTTGGAACTTCACCCTTTAACATTACGCGTTTCCGTTTAACATTTGGATCCGGCACTGGTACGGCTGAGAGTAGAGCATTAGTGTAGGGATGTTTCGGATCTGAGAAGATAACCTCCTTCTCTCCCATTTCAACTATCTTCCCAAGATACATTATGGCTATTTTGTCCGAGATATACTTTGCCACGGCCAAGTCATGCGTAATGAAGAGATAGGTTAAGTTTAATTCCTCCTTTAGCTGAATCATCAGCTCAAGTATCCTTGCCCTTAAAGAGACATCTATCATCGATATTGGCTCATCGGCGACTATGAAGTCAGGCTTTAGGATCATCGCCCTTGCCACGGCAACCCTCTGCCTCTGCCCACCGCTCAGCTCGTGGGGATACGCATTATAGAATTTCGATGCAGGCTGAAGCCCTACCTTCTCAAGCATCTCCATTACGAGCTTCTCTTTTTCTCTGCCGTATGCTATTCCATGAATCTCAAGCGGATGACCTACATTCTCTCCGATTTTCATCCGCGGATTCAGCGATGCATAGGGATTTTGAAAAATTATCTGCATGCGCTTTCTAAGTTTTCTGAGTTCTTCTCCGCTGAGGCAGGTTATATCGGCGCCGTTGAAGAAGATTTTTCCCTCGGTTGGATCTATAAGCCGAACTATCAGCCTGCCAGTAGTAGTCTTTCCACAGCCGCTCTCCCCAGCAATCGAGAATACTTCTCCCTTCTCAGCCTCAAAGCTTATCCCATCAACTGCCTTAACATAATCTAATTTTCTGCTTAGAAGCCTCTCCAAGAAGCTCTGCTGAACTGGAAAGTACTTCTTTAAATCTATTACTTTAAGCAACGGCATGCTTTCTCCCTCAATACTGGAAGCACTTTACCAGCCTGCGGCGTCCAACCATAATCGTGGGAGGCTCCTCCTCTCGACACCTCTCAGTCGCGTATGGACACCTCGGGCTGAACCTGCATCCCTTTGGAGGATTAATGAGATCCGGAGGGTTCCCAGGTATATACTTCAGCTTCTGATCAGAATATTGAATGTTAGGAATCGATTCGAGTAATGCCTTTCCATACGGATGCAATGGCTCATTAAAGAAGGATTTTACATCTGCGAATTCGACGAGTTGACCAGCGTACATTAATGCAACTTTATCTGCTATTCCCGGAACTATGCTTATGTCATGCGTTATGAGGATCATGCCCATGCCGTAAAGATCCTTCAGCTTCTTCATTAAATCTAAGATTTGAAATTGAACTATAACGTCTAGGGATGAGGTAGGCTCATCTGCTATTACAAGGTCCGGGTTCAACGCCAACGCCAGCGCTATGCCCACCCTCTGCCTCATTCCACCACTAAACTGATGAGGATAATCCATGAATCTCTCAGAGCGTATCCCCACCTGCTCTAAAATCTTCATAGCTTTCTCCTCTGCTTCTTTACGAGTCAAGTTATCATGAGCCATTATAGTCTCAACTATGTGATCGCCTATCCTCATTAATGGATTAAGCGACGTCATTGGATCTTGAAAGACCATTGAGATTCTTTTTCCGCGGATCCTCCGCATCTCTTCTTCGCTCAGCTTCATTAAGTTTAGACCGTCGAAGATTATTTTCCCGCCGATTATTCTGCCCGGAGGCGGGACAAGCCTCAGTATTGCCTGCCCCAACGTTGACTTTCCGGAGCCTGACTCGCCGACAAGCCCTATGGTTTCTCCTTGCTTCATGGACAAATCAACATTGTCCACAGCCATAACTACACCGTCCCTAGTATAGTAGTAAACTCTCAACCCCTCTATCCTCAGGAGATCAGGGATAATCTGTCACCTCCTAGATAATTTCGGATTCAATATCTCCGCAAGTCCCTCTCCGAAGAGGCTGAAGCCCAGCGTAAGAAGGACAATCATTAATCCAGGAAATGTTCCCGGCCACCATATCTTCGCCGTTAATGCTCCGTAACCCATTCTCAAGTCGAATCCCCAGTCCGGTATATGTGCTGGAAGTCCAAGTCCGAGAAAACTCAGAGCAGCTAATGTTAGCACGGCATCCGCGGCGTTAAGCGATAGTACTATCGGGATTGAGGGAATCACGTTTGGAAATATATACTTGAATATCAGGGTTTTTCCCTTAGCGCCTATTGCCTTAGCGGCTTCAACAAATAGGCTTTCCTTTATGGAGAGAACCTCGCCTCGAATCATTCTGAAATATATTGGAACGTACACGACTGTGAGTGAAACTGTTACTGGTATTATTCCTTGACCAAGCATGACTGCTAGGGCTATTGCCAAGATTAGGCCTGGAAACGCGTATAGGCTGTCCATGAACAATGATAGGATCGTGTCAAATTTCCCTCCAACATATCCTGAGATTAAACCGAGAATCACTCCGCATGCTGATGAAAGAACCATCGACAAGAACGTAACTATG
Organism: Candidatus Bathyarchaeota archaeon; assembly: GCA_021162225.1. Lineage (GTDB taxonomy): Archaea > Thermoproteota > Bathyarchaeia > Bathyarchaeales > DTEX01 > B63. Next base: position 4,495 of record JAGGZB010000052.1, read on the forward strand.
AGTACGGTTCTCGAGCCCCATATGATCCTACTTAGAATGTCACGTCCAAGCCTATCTGTGCCCATTGGAAACTTCGGGTTAGGACTCTCATATAACCCTCCAACTCTAGTTTCGTTAGGATCGTAGGGAGCTAGTATTGGAGCTAGTATTGCCATGAAGATAAATGTTAATATTATTGCAAGGCCTATTGTGACAAAGAGGCCCTCAGCTCCTCTTCTAGGCGAGATCTTACCAAGCATGGATGTTATCATTCTCGGAGCTGTGAGATTCGCCATTCCGGTCACCTAATACCTGATACGCGGATCGATATAGACGTAGATTATGTCGACTATGAGGCTTATCAGAACTATAAGGGTCGCTATGAAGACTATTGTTCCCTGAATCGTCGTGAAGTCTCGGTAGCTGATTCTTTCATAAAGAAAGTATCCCATCCCCGGCCATGAGAAAGTTGTCTCGGTTAAGACGGCGCCTGCGAGTAAGAGAGCGAATTGTAATCCCATCATCGTCAGTATCGGTATAAAGGCATTCTTTAATGCATGTTTATATATAACAGTTCTTTTCGGCAGACCTCTAGCCCTAGCGGCTCTTATAAAGTCGCTCTGTAAAATATCTATCATGTGAGTTCTCGTCAGCCGCGTGTATATTCCAGAGAGATAAATTCCCAGAGTTACTGTAGGTAAAATAAGATGCTTTATTGAGTCTATCAAACTTGGAAGATTCATCGTTAGTATGCTGTCTAGAACATAGAGTCCGGTGATTATTTTAGGAGCCATCCGCGGATCAGACCTGCCGCTTATGGGAAGCCAGCCTAGATATACTCCGAAGATCAGCTGTAATATCAAGCCGAACCACGGAATAAAGATCGAGTACGTTATGATTCCGTAGAGTCTTATGGCGTGATCAGCTGGCTTGTTACGTCTACACGCCGAGAAGACACCCGTGAAAACTCCAAGAAGAATGCTGAAAGTGAAAGCTGATATAGAAAGCTCAAGAGTTGCTGGGAAATGTTCGAGTATCTCCTCTAAAACCGGCCTCTGACCCCATATCATTGATCTTCCAAGATCGAAATGGGCTAGTTTCATTAAGTAATCTAAGTACTGAATGTATAGGGGTTTGTCAAGTCCAAGCTGCTTCCTGATACGTTCTATC
>JAGGZB010000025.1 GCA_021162225.1 Candidatus Bathyarchaeota archaeon
AGCATTAAGTTGCTCTTAACATTCACCTTTGAACTGATTCCTATTCGACTCTGATAATCCGCCACTCCCCATAATCAGTTAGTACTTTAACATAGCCCTTTAGGAGACCGTCGACCTTCGGGTCTCCGGTATCAACCCTTAAGATCCCTTTAAGCCTCTTCACTTTATTCTTGGTGGCCAAGACCAAGATATGCTCCTTCCCAACCTTCCTTATTACATCAGGGCTTATCTGCTGGTTGCCTCTGCCAAAAATTATTCCTTGTCCGCCTATGGGAGAAACGATTATCCATGTGTTCCTCCAATCCTTAATGGTCTCTAAGATCGTTCTTTCATTCACATCCGTAATCAACTGGCCGTTCAAGTATAGATCGACGCCTAAGAGCGTCTTCCTTACTCCCAAGAGATCAGCCACTGCCTTAACAGTTGTTCCCGGACCCAGAATATACGTCGCATCTGGCTTCATATTCTCGATCACAAACCTTGCTATTGCCTTCTGATTCTCTCTTTCATCCACAGTTTCTGGACTCGGCGTCTTCGTTCCTTGGATCCTCAGAGGAAGATATGGCACCTTCAAGTAGCCGTAGAGACGAATCTCCAGCCTGCCCCTCCTAACAGATCCCTCATCTACATCTACAACCTCCATCTCCGCTACATCCGCTTCTCCATCGACGAAGGCTTCAACAACCTTAGCGGCCTCTGATGAGTTAATGGCAAATACTCCGCTGTACATCTTAACTCCGGAAGGCACTCCCAAAACTACTGCTTCATCCGCATATGAATCCAAGGCGTCAAGCACATCCCTAGCCGTTCCATCCCCGCCCACAAAGACTATTAGATCAGCCCGATGCTCATCAGAGACCAACATCTTCACAGCAGCTTTAGTATCTTCCGCTGTCGTTTCACTCTTCCTCTGCAACGGTAAAACCGTGAAATCTAAGCCGACCCTTCCAGCTTCATCTTCACCCATTAATCCGGGAGCGGTTACAAGCCTAATCCTACCCGAAGCCACATATGCCTTAAGCTCTTTGAGGAAAGTCTCCGCCCTTCCCGGCGCCACGGGTCTAGCTCCAAGCCTAACCGCTTCCTCAACCACCCCATCCGTTCCCTTTAACCCTACACGCCCACCCATCCCAGCTATCGGATTCACCACAAAACCTATTCTCATGATTCTCTCAACTTTTATGTTCATTCCTCCAATGCCTAGCACATGACAAGATCAGCTAACCAATCCGGTCAGCCATCACATAAAATAATACCCAGAAAATAAGTATTTAGCATCAACATTAACTTTCCAAGAAAAGAACCAACTAGCGCCTTAGCGGGCGACCGTGCCATATGTAAACTTTAAAGAATTTTTCCGGCGCGTAAAAGCAGAAAAATCCTCGGCAATAATGATTTCTGAAGGAAGCGAATGAGATAGATCATATAGATTTTACGATTATGCCTTTATCCGTTATTGTGAATGGAATCTCTTTGCCAATGCATCTTGTCGATGCCAGTCCAAGACAGAGTATTGCTCTCTCCGCATCCTTTCTAACGAGCCTCAGCACTCCATCGGTCAATTGTTGAAGCGTTATCTCTAATGTTCTATCATGCATGCCCTCCTCTAAGATGAGAAAACTGACCGCATTCACCGACTTCAACCTTCCCAGTAATACGTGTAGAAATCTTACAACAGCATCTTGGTTCGTGTACATAAGTAACGACGAGACCGAATCGAAGACTACTCTTGGAATCTTCTGAAGCCTCCAGAAGTGATTGCATATCTCCGAGAGGGCCACGCTTAGGCTTGTGAATGCAAGTATGCTTGGAATCCTCTTTATCGAACGCGTGTCTGAAAGCTTACTATTCACCATCATACCGTAACAATCCACAAACTTCATGAGTCCTTGCTCCTCGTAAGGAGTTGTATCCCAGCCGAAGGAGGCCATTCTCCCCTTAACATCCTCAGCCGTCGCATTAGTTGATATGTAGATCCCAGCGTCCCCGGAGACTAAGCCATTATAGATGAACTGCATGGCTAATGTTGTCTTCCCCGTCATTGGCGCCCCAATAAGAAGAACGCTTACCCCCTCTGGGAAGCCTCCTTGAATAACTTCATCAAATCCGCGGATACCAGAGGGAATCCTCTTCATCGATTACTCCACACGTTCATTAAGCATCTCATTAGCAAATCTTTTATAAATGAATTATGGAATAAATGATGTCTTACATGATCTGTGCCATAAGGTGCTTTAGGTGGGAAATCGAGTCTCGACGGGCATAAAAGTAGTAGATAATCTTTTAGGAGGAGGATTTGAAAGAGGCACCTCCATACTCATACGTTCAAGCCCGTTCGTAGATGCTACTCCCATAGCCCAGGAATGGCTCTTCAATCGCTTAAGGGAGGGCGACAGGGGCTTTTACTTGGTTAATAATCGCCCTCCAGAAATAGTCTCAGGAGAAATGGAAAGCTACGGATGGCCTATCGAAGAGTACCGTGAAAGCGGAGCCCTCACATTCATAGATGCATACAGCGGATTTATAGGAATGGAGAGCTCCGAAGATCTCAATGTTAAGGATCCTCTTAAATTTAATGAGGTAAACGGCGTCCTCCTGGAGACCCTAAAGAGAATGGGTAAAGATTCAATCTTCATCTTTGATTCCCTGAATATCTTCTTGGATCAATTTGGGATCAAAGGGGTATCCGCAATCACGGAATGGAACAAATACAGCTTAGTGCGGGATGCATGTAGCATTTACATATATACTGAATGGGGATACCCGAAAGAGATTAAATCACGCCTTGAAAGAGCCTTCGATGTCATCATAGACCTTAAAGCGTTAAAAAGGATAATTGCAAGCGAGGTCTTAACAGTCAGCAAGATTGACAGGAAGCCAGTGCCTAAAAGACGGTACGTACCATTCAAATACTCTAAGCCTGGAGGCTTCAGAGTCTACATTCCAAAAATCCTCGTAACGGGACCGTACCATGCTGGTAAAACCACAATTGTGCATAAAATCTCAAGCCGAGCTGTCAGTGTTCAAAGAATGGGCACTACAATAGCGCTGGATTTCGGGCATATAGATTATGAAGGGTTCTCCATAGACTTGTTTGGAACTATTGGGCAGCCTAGATTCGATCCGATCCTCGACATTCTAGGAGGAGAAGCCATAGGAGTTCTTTTAGTGATTGATAGCACCAAGCCCGAAGAGTTTCCGCGTGCAATGGAGATGATGAGAAAAGCAGGCGTTCACGGTTTGCCATACGTGGTGATAGCGAATAAGCAGGATCTTCCAGGGGCATTGTCAGCCGAGGAGATTAGGAAGAGAATGCGCATACCGAAGGATATTCCGGTAATCGAAGCTATCGCAACTGAGGGGAAAAACTTGATGAAAGCTCTCGACCTCTTACTCAAGAAACTTGTTGAGGAGGAAGAAAAGTTTGGCAATTCCAGTTAAGTCAATGATAGAGGAGATATTAAGCGATCTGCGAAAGGTCGGTGGAATAAATGCTTCGGCAGCCGTCACGAGGGATGGGCTTCTAATAGCATCAGATGTCGCGGGAGACGTAGATATTGATACATTTGCGGCTATGGCGGCGACGATGACCGGTGCCGCCGAAACAGCCATGAGTGAGGTTAAGGCCGGAAATATAAGCAGAGTGATCGTTGAGGGAGAATCCGCAAAGATAATAGCCATGGGAGCGGGGTCAAAGGCCTTACTTATCGTTCTATCTTCTCCTGAAACCCCGCTTGGACTAATTCTTCTAAAGATGAGCGAAGCAAGCAAGAAGATAGCGAAGATTCTAGAATAAAAAAGATAATCAGCCTTCACGGATGAAAACCTGCGTCATGGCACGCTGAATAGAAACATTAAGGAAAACCTCACTCTTCCGTTTTAGTCAAAATCTCAATATGACATAATTATTCCGTCTTGCATTTTAGATGAAAAATGAGACAGCCATTAAGTCTATAGATATTTACTGACAACGATGGGTTTGCCTTCTTTTGCTGAATCTAAAGATGCGAACACCATGGCTAGGCTCTTGAGATTATCTCTACCACTTGTTTCAGGTTCCCTATTTTTTATGATAGCTTCAGCGAATTCATAAAGTGAGTAGGCTCTATCCTCCACTGGCATAGAGACGAAGCTTCTAGTTTCTTCCTTCGCGGAGTCCTTCATCTTTATTTTAACATTCTCACTCCAGTGTATTCCGCCTTCAGAGCATTCTATTCTCCAATCTCCATCCCATGGTGTCTCCCAGCCTAAAGAAACCCAGCTTCCAACATATGTCAAGTGAACTCCATTTTTCATCTTAATCGTAACCGACACGCATGGATCGCCCTTAAACCAGCTCCAATCCGGCCTCCACGTTTCACAGTAGATACTTACGGGGTCTGAATTGAATATGTATCTCATCGTGTCGAAATGATGAATCACCATGTCTACGAGGAGAGGATATTCCATTTCCACGCGGAACCCCTTGAACCGCGGAGCCTTATGAAAATTCACAATAGCATAGCTTGCTTTTCCAACCTCTTCGGTTTCAATCAATCTTCTAACAGTCCGCGCTCCTCTTCGAAAACGATAATTCTGACTAACCATAAGTTTTAGACCTTGCCTACTGGCTTCAGATACTATTCTCTTTGCATTCTTCATAGTGTCAGCTAAAGGTTTTTCAATAAGCACATGGAGGCCAGCTTTCAGAGATCGTAATGCAATTTCCATATGGGCCTTTGGAGGAACAACTATCAACACCGCGTCAGCTTCTACCTCCGCCAACGCGCTTTCTAAATCTTTAAAACATCTATCTTTTGGCATTCCATGAGCTATCGCCGCCTCTTTCAAAGCCTTCTCGTTTATATCAACATATGCCACGGCTTTCCAGAATTGTGATGACTCAACAACGTTCGTCCAGCTTCTTCCAAATCCACCAACCCC
>JAGGZB010000084.1 GCA_021162225.1 Candidatus Bathyarchaeota archaeon
ATATTAGGCAAGTTCTGAACACGGTTGGGATTTTAAGACTGTCTGATGAGGTGGGAGAGCGATGAAGAGCAAGGTCGTGAGGATACCGTTTGAGGAGTTTAGGTGTCATAGATGCGGAGCGATCTTGTTAGGTGATCTGGCGGTAGTAGATCATTATTTAGAGCATCGAAAAGTGTTGAGGGTTGAAGGCCATGAGCTTAGGGAGCTGAGCGACTATAGGAAGCTACCCCCAGAGCTTAAGCTTAAGGCGTATAAAAAGGCGAGGAGGTTCTTCAAGAAGACTCGCTAACCTTCCTATTTTTTATGTTGTTTGCTCCTGCTTATGGCTCCCTCTCTCTGTAATCTTTTCCGGTCTTTTAGGATGATCATTCCCCGCTTATATTCATATCCGTATAGGGGGGCTAGGGCTCGCAACAGGGATATGGCGTAGGGATGCGGCTTCACATCGCATAGGGTCACCAAGAAGACATCGGCTCTGAGCTTCTGCTTCGGCTTCTTCCGAGCGGCGAGGTAGTCTAATCCCTTCATTATCTTGGATTTTATGGGCAACCTATATGCTCGGCTCATGTCATTTATTTGGTGTTTCTACTTAATAAACCTATGCTTAAACTAACTAACAAACTATTCAAAATAAGCCTTCTCCGAGCTTGTTTCGGCTAATTAACCCTCTATCTGGGCTTAGATTCACTTCTACAAATCGAAAATAGGTTTAAATAGGTAATATCATTATACACTTTTTTTACGATTCAATAAGGGTTGGATAATCAAATAAAGCTCTCTCCTCTAAATATTCTTACATCTAACCCCCAGACTAAGCTTTTCCGCCTAGCCTGAGGGCTAGAGCCTAAACCTTTGACCATGCCTTGTAAATAGTGTATAATGGTATTACCATTTTTTCTCATCACCTTCTCTAGGAAGTCCAAGCCATCTCTCGAGAAGTTCTCCTCTCATCTTCTTCTCTCGCCAATACATGGCTTTCACGACTTCCGCGGCCTCCTCTCTCTCCTTCTCATAGAGCTTCATCACCAAAGGTTCGCCGTCCTCCCAGCAAAGCGCTAACAGCTTCATCCTATGCGGGCATCGGTCTAAGCCGAGTTCCCATGGATATTCGAATCTCAGCCTCATACCATTCTCCGCTAGCTTCTTGTTCACGTAATCGTTTCCAACGAAGGCATTCATCAAGTAATGCGCGTATATCGGCGTAACCATCAGCTCGTTGACCACATCCACCCATGTTATAGCGCCCTTCTTCATCAACAGCCTGTAGATTTGATCGAAGTATCGGCTCATCCTCCGCCTTCTACCAGGCATGGCATCAAATAATATGGTTAGATTCTTTAAAAGGTTTATCCATCAAGCTTATATCGGATTAAAAATATATGGGAATTCACAGTTGAAACGGCCTCGTCTTCCGCTGATTCTTCAAATATGCTTCAAGCTCTATCGGCTTAACCCTCTTAAAATTCAAGGCATCTATGAGGAATAAGCCGTAGCTGGTCGGCGACGCGAAGAAGACGTAAACCTTCCAACGCTTATATCTACTATTCCTAACCGCGTATTCACATAACATGAATCTAACATCATCTGTTATCTCCTTCAAAGACCTAACGCATTTCACTATAACCTTAAAGCCATTCTTATAGGCCGTGAAATCATATAAAGGCATATCACTGCTCCTACAAAGCCATCCAACCCTGACTAAAGCATCTCTTATCCTGGCGTAAACCTCTCTCTTCCTCATCTCCCTTCACCGAAAGCCCTTATATACGTGTCCAAGAGTTCCTGAACCCTCCTCCAGCACCTATCACACATATCGCCATGAGTCGCGACCCTACACCTACAAACCTTACACATAGTAGCCCGCGCATTCACTATCTATCGCCTCCAACAAGACTTTAACCTCGACGCCATATTTCTCAGCCAAGTATTTCAAGTATTCGGGATTGTCTCCGGGGCCCCACTCCCATTCCCCAAACCCACATCTAAGACACTGTGAGAAGACGCCCCTCGGATTAACTATAAGCCTCTTACAGCGCTCGCATCCACATTCCGCGCAATCACTCCAACCTAGCACCCTCATCCAACCACCCCCACTATTTCTCTAGGATCTATCGGGCATGAGGTCAAGTTGTAGTAGCATTCGGTAAGGATCTTAAATGACGCGGCCAAGAACAGGAAGAACAAGGCTAGCATACCTGCGATCAATAAAAAGATGAGGATATAGGAGAAGGCCAAAGCCTTATTCATCCTCTTTCAGCCCCTTTCTTTGGATCAATTGAGACAGGATCTCTGGATTACCTTTTAAGAATTCTTCGGCCATGTCATCAACATCAAAATCGCCACGAAAATCATGGCTACTAAATAGTTTCTCGCCGCAAAATGGGCATTCATACCGTTGTTCCCTGTCTTCTTGGTCTAGAAATATTCCATCTCCCACCAGCGTCGCAACGTAGGTCGATATTTCACGGTATATCAAATGGTCTAGCTTTTTACCGCATTTAGGGCAAATCGGCGTCATTTCTCCTGAGCCTCCTTCAAGTCTTTCTCGATCATGTTCTTTCCTCTCCTCTAGTTCGTTTATCCTCTTTTCCAGCGCCCACAGTCTCTCAGTTAGTATCTGTATGGCTTCTTTCAACGGCATGAGATCCTGACCCCCGTAGTGGGTTGGAAGAACATTTGGAAGGCTTCTAAGCCTCTTATAAACGTCTTCACGCCAGCTCATTCCCTCACCTCTTCCATGCTATGATGTCTAGGAGATAGTCGCCTCCCCTGAATTCTATCGGGTATCCGTTCCTCTCCAAGAACTCCTCGATGAGAGCGCTCTCATGGGGGCCAGATCCGCCGTATCCATAAGTTCCTCTGAAGACGTGGGCTACTCCCATGGCATCTTTGAAGATGTAGTAAATCGCGCCGACGCTGGCCCCCGGCACGTCTGGAATGAGGATCTTCCAGATAGGGAGACTGACACTCGACTTGCTGGTCAGCGACCTAACCCAAGACTCCGGCGTCAGATAATAGACGTAGGTCAACATATTAGACCTCACATCTCTCTTAAACCGCTCTAGGCTCAGCATCTTAACATCCCTGAGAAAGTCTCCAAACCTCGTCTCAAACCCCCGACTCTTCCTTATCTCCCAGATATTATCAAATCGATTATGCTTAGGCTTTTCCTCGACCTTCTCGCTCATTTTTCTCAGCCTCCATTATACCTTTCAAGGTTTCATACACGATTCTCTGGCAATTGGAGCAAAGCACTAGATGATGCTGTTCTTTGCATAATCTATTCGCAGTTCTTCCTCGGTTCATACACAATAAATCATATAATGGATACTCTTTACCACATAAACTGCATTTCATAAAACCTTCTCTCGACTCCTGTCCATACCCTCTTAGCTCATGCTTAAGCACATTCCTAAACTGCTTCAACTCTTTTACAACGTCGCCAATCTCGGAAAGTCCGATGAACTCCATATAGTAGTCGCCCCCAAACATAAACAGCATTCCTCTAAATGCCCGCTCGGTCAACATCGTCAAGTAAAGAAGCTCTTTTTTCAAATACTCTAATTCTCCCTCACTCATCCCTCCTCCACCTCCTTTAATGCCTTATATATTTCCTCCACGTCATTGGCGGTCATCTCTATCTCATATCCCGTGTCTAAAAGTATCAAGACCTTTACGGCATGGTAGGGGAGTCCTTTAATCGGCTTAACCTGAACCACACGTCCTTTAGCGATCTCCGTCTGGATTGGGATAACCCCCTTTCTCAGATCTCGGATTATGATCGTCATCCCTCTATCGCCTCCTCTTCCTCGGCCTCTAATTCGAGTTCCTTGAGCTTCTCTAATCCATCATCTAGGTTCTTTGCCTTAAGCATTCTCAGAACCTTGTCCGCCATCTTAAGCAGCTTGTAGAGGAAGCTGTCATAAGTATCCTCATAGGTTCCATATCGCGTCAGCATGGATTTCAAGTATTCGCGGGTTTCCTTGCTCCATCTGAAGCTGGTGACCTTCGTTCTTCTCCCGTATTTCACCACTTTTCTCATCGCCTATAATTGGGTTCGCCCACATATATACGTTATGTTTTTCGTATTATACTGTAATACGCATCAATACATATATAATCCCAAACCCATGGATAAGGTGAGATGCCGCCCGCGAGGAAGATTCCCATATACGTCGATAGGGAGGTCAGAGACAAGCTCAGGCAACTGGTCGGAAAAGAGTTCACTCCAAACGACTTCATCTCCAAGGCCGTGGATCTCATCGGAAAGCTGAAAATAATCCTCGGAGCAGAGACAATCGAGGAAACAATAGACATGACCTACACGATAATCAAAGACAGCATGGAAGAAAGCTTCCAACAAACCTATAGATTTGAAACGGAGGATGAGAACAAATGACGGAGATAAAATTCGGCTACGAGGTGGGAACAGGCGAGGAAGTCTACATCCCCCTACATCACACCATCATAACCGGAGTAACCCAGCAGGCAGGAAAGACCACAGCCTTGGAAGGCGTGATCGCTCGAAGCAAGCTGACGGCCATAGCCTTCCGAATCAAACGCGGAGAAATAGGGTTCACGACCATAGGTAGGAGAATACAGCCAGTATTCAGAGAGAGAGCAGATTGGAGATATGTCGAATCAATTATCGAGGCCATAATGAGGGAGCCTCAGCGCTATAATAGGGCTCAGATAATCAAGGCGTGTAGAGGAGCTAAGACTCTCCGCGATGTCTGGGAAAGGATAAGGTTTCAGCTTGCGAAGGTTCGAGAGGGATCATATCTAGAATCAGTGTATACTAATCTAGACGCGTATCTCCAGATAGTCGTTCCAAGAATTGAGCAGATGAACTTCGCCAAGACCCTCGACCTCAAGCCAGGGATAAACGTGGTTGATATGAGCGGATGGGAGCCCGAACTACAATACTTGGTCTTGGCCTCAGTTATAGAGGAAGTCCATGAAAACCATAGAAACGTCATAGTCGTGGTCCCAGAGGCATGGGAGTTCATACCCGTTAGGAGGAAGACTCCGGTCAAGCTCGCCGCCGAGAGATTGGCAAGAATGGGAGCCGCTGTCGGAAACTACGTCTACTTAGACTCGCAGAACATCATGGGAATAGACCCAGACATCAGATCACAGCTAGGAGTCTGGATTCTCGGAGTTCAGCGATACGAGCATGAAGTTAAGAGGACTTTAAACGCCCTAGCTCTTCCACCGAGGCTTAAGCCGAGACCAGAGGACATCATGCGATTAAAGCTCGGAGAATTTTATATAAGCACCGCGGACACGGTTGTGAAAGCCTATGCTCAGCCAGCTTGGCTACCTGATGAAGTCGCGGTAAAAGTCGCTAAAGGCGATTTGGATCCCCGTAGCCCAGAGGTTCAAAAATATAAGCCTAAGATACCCGTTGAACCTGAAGAGATCCTCATAAGCCTGTGGAGCAAGGCCGACGAGCTTGAGAAAAAGGTTAAGCAACTTTATGAGAGAATGGAGGCGATAACATGAGCATCATGCATAAGTTTGGAATAGCGTTGAAATGGCTGATATTGATCCTATACACGCTTCTCTTATACATGTTATTGCCCTTTGAAATACTATGCCTCCGCCTCGCGAACAGGAATCCAAGGGTCGCCGCTAAGGTCGCCAAGTTGAAAACATTCTTCTTCGCACTCGTGTTTCTCGGAATCCTACTCAATTTTAGTATAGGTTATGAAGGTTATAGAGGTGATGAAAAGTGGGTAAGAATGTTCAGAATGACGATAGGAAGAGAAAAGGTCAGCTCACATTAGACGGCGAACTAGCCGTCAAGGCGCTGGAGAAGATGCGGCGAGTGTTGATGAGGAAGGAGTCTCCCGCCCCAAAAATCCATCGAAGACCAGATGACCCCTATTTCCAGGAGATACGGAGACTGGCGTGGGAAACCGTGACCGAATGGTTCGCCGAGAAAGCCTGCCCAATTCCGAGAGACACCTTGATAAACCTAGTGTTCCAGAAAATCAAGGGCATGAGGCTTCGAGGAGAATGGGATTACCCAATTCCACGATATGACACGGTTAGACGCAGAATAAACGAATTACTTGAAGAGCAATACGTGGGAAGCCCTCCACCATGCATAGCCATACCTGCCACAATCCTAGACAGAGAAACAACCATCTATCTTCCAAACCCTGCGCGAGTGCATCCAAGCAAACGTAAACAGATAATGGAAATCTTAGATGACTGGAGATGGGCTGGAAAATTGAAGCGGGCTAGGGGGAGATGAAAATGGCGAAGATCACGATAGAGGAACTGCAGCGGAGATATGACTCGCTGAACAACCTAGTCGAGTCGCTGATGGTGAGAATGGCTCAAATCGAGGAGAAATACAGAGAAGAAGTCGAAAAACTTAGAAGAGAAAATAAAATACTGACCGAAAAATTCGAGAAAATCAAAGCCATCCTCCTCGAAGGATCGAGAGATAGAGAAATTAAGGCGAAGAAAGTCTTAGAATACGTCCAGAGAATCCCACCGCTTGAAACATGGCTCCGCAAGCTTCCAGCCACCCCCAGCAAGCTGCTCAGATTCCTCAGCAAACACCCCGACAAGGGATACAGCCGTAAACAGCTAGCCCTCCTAACCGGATACAGCTCTGGAAGCGGGTCATTCAACTCCGCCATAGCCACCCTCATCAAATACAACCTAGTCGTAAAAAGCGGAGACAAGAT
>JAGGZB010000032.1 GCA_021162225.1 Candidatus Bathyarchaeota archaeon
GGCTACTATCAACATGCCTCAGTACCTATGCGTCAGCTCGTCTTCAACTTTATTCAGATGATGCTGCTCGATCCGATGGTGCGAGTTCGAGGCTTCATCTTCCGCTCGGGTTACGGCTACAAAGCCGGAAGCACCAGCAGATAGTACATGTATTATCATATGTGCCGGAAGCGTCTATATGATCGAGGAACCGATTGAGCTCCGAGATGTACAATCGTCGCTTAGTTTAGACAGCCGACGGCTTGAACGAGTTTATCTAGCACCTAACCGGAAAGACTTGTCTTTCACCATAAAAGATGGCTACATAAGTACGTGGATTCCCATCACGCGGCTATTCAATGGCTGCATTTGAGGAATAAAATGAAAGTAACATGGGGACATTGTGGTTTCTCTCCTTTTTATTTCGCATAACGAAGAAAAACCGGAGCGGAGGAAACCGGCCGGATTGAAAATAGAGAATAGGCCGACGGATAATTTCATGAAGAACTATTACTTAGAAGGATGACGCTCCTTTTCCCTTCTAGCCGCTATATCAAGCAGGGCTCTATAATATTCTCCAGTCTCGATCTTTTCACAGATTTCTCCGAGAGCTTCATGAACACTTCTGAAGTATATCTTATCCTCCTCCTTCAGCTTTCCCCTCCGGATCTCCGCAATTCGAAACTTTATTCCTAAACCAGCCTCTCTGAGAGATTGGAATAGTATTCTATGCTCAACCTCGGCTAGCTGCGGATATATGTCACGTGCAAGTTTGATGAGCTCTTCGCCTGTATCATCGATCTTCACCAGATCCCAAGATGACATGTAATTCTCATTTCTAGATAGAATCTCTCTCAGCCGCTTCTGGATTGTTGATAATATTGGGAGAAACCTTTCCAATGAGATTCATCCCATTCTCTCTTTAATTGCCTATTAAAGCTTTGCTCTCAGCTTATATGCGGAGCCTAGTGTCGAAGAACGGAAGCCTCCTTCTTCTTAAGGACTTAATCATCTTCCTAAGTCTGTTATACTGCTGGATCAGCATCTTAACGTCTTTCTCTGAGGTTCCTGAGCCTCTAGCTATCCGTCTTATCCTAGAAGACTTTATTATTCTCGGGTTTTCTCTCTCATCGGGTGTCATCGACTGGATTATGGCCTTCCACTTCTTCATCTGCTCCTCAGCCGTGTCCATTATCTCATCTGGAATATCATACCCGATTCCCGGAAGCATCCTCAAAATCCTACTGATCGGCCCCATGCTTCGCATAGTTTCAAACTGCTCATACATATCTGCAAGTGTGAATTTGCCAGCGAGGAAGGCCTTAGCCTTCTTCTGAGGCATTTTAACCTCGGCTTCACGTACCTTCTGAATTAAGCCTTGAAGATCGCCCATGCCTAAAAGCCTACCTACAAACCTAGGCGGATCAAAAGGTTCTAGATCATCAATCTTCTCCCCTACTCCTATGAACTTGATGGGCGCCCCAGTGGCAGCTACAGCTGAGAGAGCGCCGCCGCCCCTAGCTGAGCCGTCGAGCTTCGCAACTATTATCGAGCCTATCGGAGTCGCCTTGTGGAAGGCTTCGGCTTGAACGGCTGCCTGCTGACCTATAGTTCCATCCACGACAAGTATTATCTCGTCTGGCCGTATTGCCTTCTCCAGATGCTTCATCTCCTCTATGAGGCCTTTTTCATCTTTATGTCTGCCCGCTGTGTCTATTAGGATCACATCATAGCCGCTAAATCTCCTAAGCCCTTCCAGAGCAACCTTCACAGCGTCCTTCTCATCCTCGTCACCATATATTGGAACATTTATCTGGCTTGCTAGCTGTTTAAGCTGCGCGTATGCTCCTGGACGGTACGTATCCGCACAGATCAGGGCCGTCCTATATCCCCGCTTCTGAAGATAGCGGGCGAGCTTCGCCGCCGTTGTGGTTTTCCCAGATCCTTGAATCCCAACAAGCATGAAGACATTTCTCTTTTTCGGGTCCACTTTTAGGGGGACAGGCTTCTCTCCGAGGAAACATGTCAGCTCCTCGTAAACAACTTTGACAATGTGTTCTCTCCTCGAGATGCCTGGCGGAATCTTCTCCTTTAGGGCTCTCTCCTCTACGCGTTTCGAAAGATCAAAAACAAGCTTAACGTTAACGTCTGCCATCAGCAGAGCACGCTGAATATCTCTAACAAGCTCCTTCACAGCCGCCTCATCGACGGCTGAGACTCTGAGAATCTTCTTCAGAGAATTATATAGGGAAGAGCCGAGTTTTTCTATGGCCAATTCAGTCTCTCCAAGGGAATTATCTTTCGAGGGGACATCACCTTCTAATCTAACATGACCGCCTTTAAATCTATCCTTTTGAGGAAATATTCGCTGCTTTAGCAAAAAGATAAAAATCTCGAATGCTTCATAAAGATCGATCCATAAGGGTGCTAATTATGAAGGCTGACGATGACAAATATATTATTGATTTGAGAAGCGACACCGTTACTTTACCCACTGAGGAGATGCTTGAGGCTATAAAAAACGCGAAGCTGGGAGATGACGGTTACAGGGAGGATCCCACCGTGAACCGCCTCGAGGAAATGGCCGCTAAAAAGATGGGAAAGGAAGCAGCTCTACTTGTGCCAAGCGGGACAATGGCGAATCTCGTCTCGGTTATGA
>JAGGZB010000121.1 GCA_021162225.1 Candidatus Bathyarchaeota archaeon
ATCTTCTAGTTAGTGGGTTCGTGATCATGTGGCGATGATCTATGAACCCTATGTTCATTAAGTCTGGCCTGAGGGGGGTTGACTTAATTATTGGTGGAGGTTTTAAGAAGGGAAGTTTAGTTATAGTAGCTGGTAATCCAGGTACCGGAAAGACCGTCTTCTCGGCTGGCTGGCTGTATCATGGAGCTGCAGACTTCGACGAGTCGGGAATATACGCGAGCTTTGCAGAGAGCCGCGAGACCTTCTATGACAATATGAAGGGTTTCGGGTATGATTTTAAAAAGCTTGAAGATGAGGGGAAATTCCAGTTTCTAGACTTGCTCACAGTAAGGTATGAAGGGGTTTCAGACGTCTTTAACTGGATCCTTGATAAAGTATATTCGTTGAAGGCAAAGAGGCTTGTTATAGATTCTTTTTCAGCACTTGCGCAAGCATTCGAGAAGCCAATAGATGTACGTACATTCATACACACTATTCTTAGTAAGATCTTAAGGAAGACTGGATGCACAACCCTACTTATCCTTGAGGTTCCCTATGGCGAAGAAAAGATCGGCTATGGTATAGAAGAATTCTTAGCGGACGCTGTCTTGTTGCTTAAAAAGAAAGAGTATGAAGGGGTGCCCCTTAGGGAGATCTCAATACTGAAGAATAGATGGTCGGAGATCATTCAAACAGATTACGTGTTCACTTTGAAGGGAGGTTTCCAGATCTTCCCTCCGCTTTCGATTAAGCCGATGAAGCGGCCCATAGGAAGATACGAGGTTATTCCTCACAAAAGAGACTTCTTCTCGACTGGTATTAGGGATCTTGACAAGATTTTGCGTGGGTCTTTCCGCGGAGGAGGATACAATCTTTTAGAAATAGAAAAAGATGTCGCGTTTCCGCTAGAGCGCCTAATCAGCCCCATAGCATGCAACTTTCTAAACCAAGGACACGGCGTCGTGATTCTTCCTCCGCAGGGAATTAGTTCCTCAACTGTTGAGAAGGCTATAGTTCCCTTCATAGATCCGGAGTACCGTGAAAACCTCGTTATAACAGACTATAAAGGTGAGGGATATGGCATTGTGACTCTGAAGGGTGGATCATTGGAGGAAGATATGAAACAGCTGTGGAGAGTTATCTCAGATCTCCGGGAGAAGACGGGTAAACCTGTCTTCTCAGTAGTTGGCTTTGACACAATAGAATATAATTATGGGGAGAGGGAGGCCCTAAAGATTTTGGGTGAAGATGTAGCTAGGATAAGGAATTATGAAGATCTCAGACTCAACATTATAAGGCCAACGATACATGTAGCGGATAATCTTGAAGCCCTATCGGACATACATCTCAGAATCGAGATGATACATGGCGCCTTATTCATAAGAGGGATGAAGCCAAAGACAACTCTTCTGGGCATAAGTTTTGAGACGAGTGAAGAGTATTCAAAGATTAAATTGACACCCGTGATATAAATGGAAAACACGTCGAAAAGGAAGAAATTTAACAAGATTCTTATGGAATCGATAAGTGAAGCCCTGTCCATCTTGGGGAAGCCGACGAGAGAGGTGCTTCTTTCCTTCCTGAAGCAGAACTACTTGACGGAAGACGTTGAAGATCCTAAGATTTTAATTAGTTGCATCAGAAGATTCTTCGGTGAATCTGGAGGAGCTTTCTTGGAAAGCAGAATAATTGAAGCTCTATATAGAAAACTGGGAGCATCGGCTCCTCCTTTCCTAAGCTTTGAGGACGCCTTGAAAAACGCCATGAAGATATACCTTAAGCCCATAGAGCGGAGTGAACGTTCTAAATAAATGTGGAGGATTTCCTCTGTTAGGAAACTGAAGATTCAGCCTAATTCTTTTTGATATATGTGCATAGTCCCTAATCTTGTTAGGGAAGATTCTATATCAGCCTAATGCCTTCTATCATAAATTAGGCAGCCCTAAATATTTACAGTTAACCGAGGGAATCTAATGGAGAAACGTCTCAGCGATCTAAAACCCGGAGAAAAAGGAGTAATCTCCAGAGTTACGGGAGAAAAAGTTACTCGTAGAAGGCTGTTAGACATGGGGCTAACCAGAGGAACAGAGATAGTAGTGGTTAGGAAGGCTCCGCTAGGCGACCCAATTGAATTTCTCCTTAAAGGATACAATCTAAGTCTAAGGAAAAGTGAATGTGAAAACATCTATGTTCTTTTAGAAGGAGAAGAGAAAGAATGAGAATGCCACTTGCAATGCTAAATGAGAAAGAAGAGGCGACGGTAGTTGAGGTTAAGGGCGGCAAAGGCTTAGTTAGGCGGCTTTCAGAGCTAGGTCTAACTCCAGGCGCTAAGGTGAAGGTTCTCTTCTCAAACTCTCCAGGCCCAGCAGTGATTGATGTTAGAGGTTCAAAAATAGCCCTCGGAAGAGGGTTGCTTATGAGGATATTTGTTGTCCCGGAGGTTGAGACACATTGATAGAAGTTGCTCTTATAGGAAACCCGAATGTTGGTAAGAGCCTACTATTCAATGTCCTCACGGGAGGGAAGGCTCACGTCGGAAATTGGCCTGGAAAGACCGTTGAGAAGAAGGAGGGAATATGCAGATATAAAGGCGAAGAGATGAGGATTGTGGATCTTCCCGGAACTTATAGTCTCACAGCTCATTCCATAGATGAGCTAATCGCAAGAGACTATATAGTCAAGGAGAAGCCAGACGTAGTTATTGATATTGTTGATGCTTCAAACCTTGAAAGAAACCTCTACTTGACGCTTCAGCTCCTAGAGCTTGAAGCTAACGTTGTCATAGCTCTGAACAAATATGACATTGCGAAGAGCCTAGGCTACAAGATAGATGTTGATGAGCTCTCCAGAATACTCGGTGTGCGTGTGATTCCCACGGTTGCTACGACGAAGGAGGGAATTGATAAGCTCTTGGAAGCTGTACTCGAGGCTGCCAAAGAGAAGAAGAGAAGAAGAGTGTCTATAGGCTATGGTAAGGCTGCTGAGAAGCTCATCTCAAGAATTGAGAGAACGATCCTTAAGGACAAGGACTTGTCAAGCAGATATCCGACGAGGTGGCTTGCGATTAAGATTCTCGAAGGGGATGAAGAGATCCTAAAAGAGGTTGAGAAAAGTAGATTTAGAAATGAGATCTTGGAGGTGATTAGATGAGCGTGAAGGCTAGAGAAGTGCTAGGCGAAGACCCTGAGGTTTTCTTCGCTGAGAAACGCTATGAATTCATAGCAGAGATCTTGCCGAGGGTTCTTAGAGGGGCTAAGCCTCTGACGCTCTCAGATCTCCTAGACAGAGTTTTTCTGAACAAGTACTTGGGCATACCAATCTTCCTTGCGTTCTGGTGGGCTCTCTTTCGTTTCACCTTTGACGTTTCAGCTCCATTCTCAGACATCATAGATATGTTCTTCAGCAGTCTTGGAGAGATTTCGTATTCAGTAATCGGAGACGAGCATATCGCAAGCTTTTTGGCTGATGGAATCTTTGGGGGCTTAGGCGGCGTGCTCGTCTTTCTTCCGCCAATATTCTTCCTGTTCTTCGGACTGTCGATACTCGAGGACAGCGGCTACCTGGCAAGAGCAGCCTTCGTAGTTGACAAGATCATGTATAAACTTGGGCTTCATGGGAAGTCCTTCATTCCTATGCTGATAGGATTCGGATGTAATATTCCAGGGGTTATGGCTACGAGAACAATAGACAGCGAGAAGGATCGAATACTAACGATACTTGTGAATCCGCTGATGTCCTGCAGTGCTAGGCTTCCAGTTTACGTCCTAATCGGCGGAGCAGTCTTAGGCTCATATGTAGCAGCCGGAACCTACGCTATGTATATCCTCGGAATAGTTTTAGCGGTATTCGTCGCCTTACTTCTTAGGAGGACTATACCATACTTTAAGGGAAGACCCTCACCCTTCATTCTTGAACTCCCTATGTATTCTATGCCGA
>JAGGZB010000006.1 GCA_021162225.1 Candidatus Bathyarchaeota archaeon
GCCTTGAAGCAACCGTGGTCGTTATCCAGATAGCGTCAGATAAACTTTTACCGCATGCTCAATAGATCTCTCAAGTAGAATGAAGCTATTTTGGGACCTACTTACACGATATTGGTCTCTGCCTATGATTTACGATTGATCATTGAGTTTACCAAAGGTATATCTTTGCGCAACATATTTACTTTTCTGGGATGAAGGGGTTTTGGAATGGCGTCCTATGGGGCATGGGGTTTAGAGAGGCTCTCTAGAAAGAAGAAGCATATGACATGATTGGAGATAGATCTCTTAAAAACGGGTGCGTAACTTTTTTAACCCAGTCTTGGGAATTTAGGCCGAAATAAAGGCATGTCGGATCCATCTATAACTGATTATGAAATCTTAAGATCCCTTGTCGGTATTTTAGAAGAGAATTTTCCTGAAGCTGAAGTTTTCCAGCCACGTTACGTTAACCTTGATCAGTTTACTTACATTAACGATGAAGAAATCGATAAGCATGAAGAGATCGAGGAAGAAAGCACCGTGGAATTGGTCGAAAGGCCATCTGAGGAAATAATGGACTTAGATTCTGAGTTTGATTCCAGTATCCCTATAGTCGCTGTTGATTCTTCGTCAGCGAAATTGGGGGAGACTGATCAAGGTATCATCGCGGCATTTCGAGTCGCTGTAGTGGTGCAGGAAGGCGGAGAAATGAGGATAGAGAGATTCGGTCCATATGTAGGCCATTTCACAGAAGCGAATCGAGAGATATATAACTACTTCAGAGAGAAGATCTTCGGACTTAGAAAAGTCCATCCTCCACCGGTTAGAAAAATGCCCGATAGAACAAGAAATTTTCTCGAAAGATTAGCCCAAAGATACGCGTGTACCTTGGTCAAAAATGGGCTAATACTATGGGATGGAAGCTTAATTCAAACGATAGACACACCAATGGATTTAATGAAAGAATCCCTTAAGCTTTCTCATGAAAATGGAAACACCATAATAGCTATCTCGAAACAATCTCGGCTTAAGCTAGAAAGCGGAGAAAGAATTGTTGGGCTCTTAGAGAGGGAGCCGAGAGCTTGCTACATATGCGTGCACGAGCGGCTGTCGGATAAAATAAGACGCTACTTACTTGGAAAAGTCTTCGTCGTAAAATTCACTCCAGATGGCTTCTCATTCAGGGTAGACATATCAAAAGACAGTAAAGAAGAATGCGTCCAAGCCCTACGCCTCCTTAGAGGTGCCTCCCCATTCTACAACGGCTATCCAGAAGCTCTTAGACAAGCCCACATCTCCGCCTACTTCACGCCAAACGAAGTACTCGCGCTGCAAAACATGGCGATTGATAAATATAATCTGGAGATCGTAAGACCATTTGATGTTAGAAAGCACTTACTTGCTCCGTTCGGGTGATATGCGATGCAGATGTTTAGGAAGATAGGGGACGAGGTTGTACTCGTCTATAATCCACGCCGTGAGAAAGTAGAGGTAGGGGAGAACATAAAGATCATAGACGAGAAAGAGGGTAGAGGGCTGCTCGTCCAAGTAATTGAACAAAACTTGGTTGACTTAACGGGAATCCTTGAAGATATCATAAGAATTGAGAGTATGGAAAGGATGAGCTTCGAAGAGCATGCGCCTCCAGAATATGGTAAGTATACTTTCGATGTGAAGAACATGAAGTTTGCGAGAGCTAAGATACGAAAGGAATTGAGAGTAAGTGATCAAGTGGAGGAGATAGTGGACTGGACTGGGTGGGTTCCGGATCGTAGTGCTAAAGTGGAGCCGATCGACGATAGTTGGATTCTAGACAAGTTGAAAATCGGAAAGAAATTTTACAAATATCCAATATTCCTCGGGAATACTGCCCATAATAAAAAGGATCTGGTTATAAGCGCACACAATCTTCAGGGAATCTCCATAATAGTTGGAAAGAAGGGGACTGGAAAATCTCACCTCGCAAAAGCCCTGTTGCTCGGTTTAATAGACAACGGAGCGATGGGATTAGTGTTTGATATTAATGACGAATACTCCGCCCTAAGATATAACACAGATGGAACAGAAAGCCGATATTCTGATAAAATAATAACCCTGGAGCCCGGTGTCAATCTGCGCTTTACGCTCCAGTATATTGGCTCCGACGTTTTCTTCGACGTGATACAGACTGCGATGGGATTACCCGAGGCTTCGGCGTTTGAACTCAGGAATATATGGGAGGAATTAGAGAAAAACGGCCAACTTACATTTAGGAATCTAAGACAACAAGCAAAAAACACTCTGGACAGGAGAATTTTAGGGGCAATTATCCGTCGGCTCGATAGAATGGCGCAGACCAAGCTGTTCACGGATAACCCCCAAGAAGCTACAGAACTTGAAAAAGAGTTTGAAAAGATTAGAAGCGGAGGGGCCCTAGTGATTAACTTGAAGCTCAAAAGTAAGGACACGATCGACTTAGTCGTTCAAACTGTTTTGTCGAAGTTACAGGAGATACTTGAGAAAGGGGGAAGACCTGTCTTCATTTTCGCCGAGGAAGCTCACTTTTATTTGAGGGAGACGGATTGGGCGGATGCTGTAACGAGGATGCGGCATTTAGGGACGTATCAAATATACATGACAAATACCCCAACCGAAATACGCGAATTAGTAATACGGCAGGCAGATAACCTGTTCCTCTTCCATCTAACGGAGGAAAGCGATCTGACACACGTATCTCCAGCAGCAAAAATAGACCCAGAAACAATTATCCAAGTCGCAAAAGCGCTACCAAGTAGACGATGCCTAATGGTAGGAGAAGTAACAAATCACTACCCGTTCATCATAGATGTTAAATCACTTGACGTTAAGGTAGCGGGAGCCACTAGAAAGTATTTTAAAGTACCATAAGAACAACGATATGTTTCAATAACCTTCTTTATTTTATGTTCTGGATAGAACTTCGGATGATAACTGTTTTAGATGACCCATTTGGAGAAGTGGCTTTATACCGCGACAGGCAGTTGAAAAGAAGCTGAGGCAAAAATACCGGTGCAGAGGATTAGGATCGTCACTAAAATCTACTAGTAAAATTTGAAGTGCAGTAAACAAATATATGGGATTACGCAGGTTTTTATCCAAGATGGAAGCTCGTCAAAGGCGCTTAAAAGACTGGTTTGCAAAAATCAGAACAAGGCAAATTGTTCTGCCTCGTTTTCAGAGGTTTGAATCGTGGAGTGCTCGGGAGATCGAATCTTTACTTACCAGTGTGATAAGAGAACTACCAATTGGTTCAACATTGATATTGGGGGTGGGTGATAAAATCCCTTTTGTATATAGACCCCTAGTGACCGCTCCCGAGGAAGGTGAAAAAATAAGTGAGCTTCTGCTTGATGGGCAACAGCGCTTAACAGCCCTTTGGAGAAGTTTAAAGGATAATTACCCTGACAGAACATTTCTTGTAGAACTGGATCCTGAAGATGATGAAGAGGGTAAACCAAGAGTCATAAGTCAGACTCGATGGATGAAAAAAGGGAAGAGATATCCTCTGTGGGTTGATCAACCCGAGGAATGTTGGAAACGGGGGCTCATCCCAGTCAAGCTACTTGACCCTGACGATGAAAACAGCTATCGGAAGTGGGCAGAGGATGCTTCCGGAGGTGATCCAAGAATACAATTAGAAATTGAGCGAGTAATTTCCAAACTCAGAGAGGTGGTAGCTAATTTTAATCTTCCATACCTTTACTTATCCTCTGAGACTCCTCCTCACATAGCGATAGATGTTTTTATCAAGTTGAATACGAACGTGGTACCTCTAAAACCTTTTGACATAATTGTTGCTCAGATGGAAGAGGTTGCGGGTGAATCATTGCACGAACTAATAGAATCACTTAAGGTTAGTGTTCCAAGAATTAGTGATTATGTTGAGCCTTCAACATTTGTGCTTTCTGTAGCAGCATTGTTACAGGATAAAGTGCCAAGTCAACGTGGATTTTTCAGCTTAGATTTTCATAAATTCTTAAATGACTGGGATAGAGTGATTAAGGGTATTAGACTGATGATTCAAGTCTTGGAACAAGAAAGAATCATTGATGGAAATAGGTTACCCACCGAGAGCCCGTTAGCAGTTATAGCGGCATTACTCTCGGAAAAAGAACTATTATCTGACGAGGGAGGAAATATTCGGATAATCATTAGAAAATACATCTGGAGATCCTTTTTCACCGACAGATATGACCGATCAGTTCCTACCGCTACTCTCCAAGATTATAAAGCCCTGAAAAAAGTGCTTGATAGCGAAGAGAAATTGGAAAATGTTCCTTGTTTCGATGAAAAAAGATATCCTTTACCTGATAGAGAGATACTGAAGCAAGCTAGATGGCCTAAGTATAGAGACAGACTCGGTCGCGCTATACTGCTATTGTCATTTAGAGGTGGTGCATTAGACATAGCAGATGGTTCAGAGATCTCTAGAGAAAATATAAAGCAAAGAGAATATCATCACTTGTACCCGGTTGCATGCTTAGAAAGTATGGGAATAGGTAAAGAATATGCAAACCGAGCTTTAAATTGCATCCTTGTAACTTGGAAAACCAATAGGAGAATAAGCTCCAAAGAACCTCTGCAATATCTTAGGGAAAGGTGTTGTGCAAGCATGTTAGGTGAGAAAGAGTTTCGAGAAAGAAGCCTTATCTGAGCTCCACAAACCTCCACAAACTCGGAGAGATGAGATCTGGGCGAAAACCCGAGGAGAAGGGAGATTTCCAAGAAGAGATCCTTGAGATTCTGCAATCCTAATAGTGATGTGGAAGATGTCAAAGAGGCGGCCGTATTGCGAGCTTGAGAGCAGGCTTTAACCTAATTCCCTAAGTTATCGTTTAGGGCAGGGCTCCTTTTCCCAATACTTAAAGATGGACTACTGTACTGGACTTTATCTTAACTGGGTTTATAGTCTATGATACTGCTGTCACATTTTACTCATGCTGAGCCTGTTCGTCTCATGCCATGATTTCTTAAGGCAAGTTGGCAGGTCATCACATTTTTCTAGGCAACCCACAGGACGGGCATACTAGTGTCGCCCCGCATCTTGGGCAGCTCAGCGTTTTAGTGATCTTTTCATGGTGTTTGGCGGTTCTACGGCTTCTCTTCGCTCTTAGCGTCGCTAGCCCGGCCTTCCGCTTCTCGACTATCTCTCTGGCCTCTAAGATATATTGTCTGAAGTTCTCGTAGAGGCGGAGGTCCTCCTTGCATTGTCTCGCCCAGAGCTCCGTCCGTTTTAAGCGCTTTCTAATAGTTGTGGCGAGCTTGTGGTGGTTGTGGTTAGCGATGTGGTAGCCTTCCCTGAGAACATATTGTCTCTTTTCCCACTCTTCATACTTTAAAACTGCTTTCTCTTCAAGCAACTCTACTAATGCACATAACATCTCATCCAATAACTCAATTTCTTCTAACTAGAGACTTTTAATTTCTTCCAATTTCATCTCCTCGTATAGCTGCCTAACACTTCCTTCATTTTCTCAAGACTCTACGAATCAAGCTTTATAGAAGTTCGTGATTTCGATTTTCGACCGGGAGCAAACTCGTAAGAAACGTTTTATATAGATGTTGTTTTAAAATCAAGGCGGCTGAGAAAACCATAAATATCAGACAGCAACACCACTAAAC
>JAGGZB010000146.1 GCA_021162225.1 Candidatus Bathyarchaeota archaeon
ATAGAGGCCTATCCAGAAATGGACATAGAAGCATCGGTCTACGAGGCTAAAATAGTCCCATTCAGAGGCGTACCGTCTAGCTACATGTTTCCGCCTCCCCCATAAAAAGGTGCCTTCTCAATGGGCTTTTCAGTGACGGCAGCTTCAGCCATAATCTTGGTGGGGCTAATAGTCTTCATGGGAGCCTCCGTCACATCACTTGTCTACTCAATCAATCAGCTAATGATCATTCTAAACACTCTGCCGAGGAAAAATCTGAATATTAATATAGAACTCGACTTGATATGCGTTAACGCCTCATATGTGGAGTTCTATGTTAGAAACACAGGGTCTAAGACGATTTTTTTAAAGAGTCAAGGATTTAATTGGAATAGCGTCGTAGTTGCTTATAAAAATATAACTCGCCGTTCATATCTGATAGAAGACTATGAAGTCCTGGAAATAAAGGTTCAGAATTCAACATTAACTTTTAACCCCTCAACTCATCCATATGTCAATCCGGGTGAGGAGGCGAGGATAAGGGCAATTTTGCCGAGGGGAGCCCCGAAAATCCCGTACAGTGAACCTGTAACGGTCGTCTTTATATCGCACTATGGAGTTTCAGCTATAGATGAGGGAACGCGAGCATCCTAAGGATATTTTTACTATATTCTCCTTTCCCAAGTCTTCATCCCTACGATTCCATGTATATCCGTAAGCGCGGCTTCTGGACATGATCCATTACGTTTTTCTAAGGAAAACTATTTAGTAGCCGTATGAAAAGTTATGGAGAGATAATTCCCTGGAGAGAAAAGAATGGTTAAGAAAACGTTAAAGCCTAATTATAGAGCGCTTTGGCTAGCTCCAACCGCCACGGTGCTAGTCAGCTGCACCGGCAAATCAGCAACGCCAAATATAATTACGATAGCAGCTTACGGCGTGTTCTCATCGAGCCCCCTTCTTTTAGGCATCGCGATAGGCGTCAACCAATACTCGTTGAGACTGATAAAGGAGACCGGAGACTTCGTAGTTAATGTGCCCTCACACGAGCAAGCTCATATAGCGGATCTATGCGGCTCTTTCTCTGGGCGGCGCATAAATAAGTTCTCTGAATTCAATCTGACTCCGGGAAGAAGCATTAAAGTTAAGTCACCGTACATCGTTGAGTGTCCGATAAATATCGAGTGCACATTATGGAAGAGCGTTAACTGCGGAAACCATGAGCTCCTACTCGGAGAGATCCAGATGGTTCACGTTGACGAGGAGATTCTAAGCGAAGATGGGATGATAGAACCCTCCAAGTTTAATCCCCTTGTTTCATTTCAGTCCGAGTACTGGAGTCTGGGAAAGAGAATCAATAAGTGGCACTACACGGTTAAGAGCTAGGTTCGGACCGGGACAAATAGCAATTAGAGGCGGTTAGGTTAAATTAAAATATATCATCGCTAAAGATTAAGGAAAGGTGTCTATAGCATGGATGATCTCCCTGATGACATCCGCTTCCTAATGCTTCTGCATAATGTTGGGGCTATATCCCCAGAGAGGGGCCTCTCGATTATGGAGATCTCAAGATGGACGGCTACAAAAAATGAAATCGTGAAGAAGAAACTTTCAGAGCTGACAAGCAAGAGATACGTTGACGTTTTCTTCAGCGGAGACCAAGAAAAGTACTATGTTACCGTGAAGGGCATAAGAAAAGTTCTGAGTACGTACAGTTAACCTTTAAATCTCACGACGCTACTATTCAAGTAACCCTCCAATACAATTCTGAAAAGTGTGAATAATCATTGAAAAGTAACCTACCTTCTATCTATTTCAACTCGGAAAAACTGTCTAGATTTGAATATGCCTCTAGCCTAGAATGGATCTTAACGAACGGGCTCGGCGGATATGCCTCATCAACCGTTCTAAACGTGAACACCCGAAAGTTTCACGGCTTACTCTTCACTGCCTTTAATCCTCCGACGAGGAGGTATCTCTTACTCTCGAAGATCGACGAGGAGATATGCATAGGCGGAGAACGCTACCCTCTCGGCTCAAACCAGTTTAGAGACGTTATCTACCCAGATGGCTATCGGAACCTTGAAGGCTTCATCATGGATCCTCTTCCATCTTTCCTCTATAAAGCTGGGGATGTCTATTTGAAAAAGGAAATCTTCATGCCCTATCTGAGAGATGCCGTTGCCGTGCGCTATGAGATATTCAACGGCTCCGAAGCAAACGCTACATTGCATATCTATCCGCTGATAAATATGCGCCACTTCTATGAGACTACGAGAAAAGGGGACTTCGAAACATCCAGAGAAGCATCCTCAAACACCGCTCTCTTCAAGTTTTCTCCGAAAAGAGGATTTCTGTTGCTCTCCGCGACAAGCGGAGTTTACGTGGATCATGGAGACGTATGGATCGAGAATATCTACTTCAGAAGAGACGACTTGAGAGGAGAAAGCTGCCTAGATGACTGTCTTCAACCGGGATTCTTCAAGATAAACTTGAAACCCCGATGTCGGATGCTTTTTTATCTCTTGGCTGCTGGAGGAACGGATGAAAGAAGCGTGAAGCGAGCCTCTTCGGAGATTAGAGAAAAGCGGTCTCTCGATAGGCTATATGCTGAGGAGAAGAAACGCAGAGAAAAACTGCTTAAAAGATTTTATGGTAAGCGAATAAAATGTAGAGAGGATCTAAGATGGCTGGTTCTTTCAGCCGACTCATTCATAGCCCTTAGAAAGAGAACTGGAAGAAGAACTATAATCGCAGGTTATCACTGGTTCGAAGACTGGGGCAGAGATGCTCTTATATCACTTCCAGGATTAACCCTTGTCACGGGAAGATTCTCCGAAGCCGAAGAGATTCTCGAGACATTCTCTGAGAACTCAAGGAACGGGCTACTTCCAAGCAGGTTTCCGGAGACGACGGATGGAACACCAGAGTATGAATCTGTAGACTCATCTCTATGGTTCTTTAACGCTGTTCTCCAATACGTCAAGTATACTGGAAACCTCAACTTTGTGTATAGGCATCTATGGGAGACCATGCAGGAAATAATTAAGCATTACATCCACGGAACGGCACATGGCATCCACGCTGACATAGACGGATTGATCGTTCACGATTCAAGGCTAACTTGGATGGACGCAGTAGTGGATGGTATTCCAGTTACGCCTAGAAAGGGAAAGGCTGTAGAGGTGCAGGCTCTATGGTATAATGCCCTGAAAACGATGGAGGTTCTCTCCCGCAAGTTAGGGTTCCGCGGCGAATCCGAGAAGTATAGCCTCCTAGCCTCCCGCGTGAAGAGGAGCTTCAACAAGAAGTTCCATTACGTGGAAGGCGGCTATCTTTACGATGTCATCGATGGAAACGTAAAAGATGCAAGTCTCAGACCAAACCAGATAATATCGGTCTCCCTAGACTTTCCCATACTCGATCCTCCTTGGGATGAGAAGATCGTAGAAGCCGTATTAAGAAACCTCTTAACTCCCTACGGATTGAGAAGCTTAGCCCCAAATGATCCCAGATACATTGGAACATATAGCGGCGGCTTCCCAAGCCGTGACAGAGCCTACCATAATGGAACAGCCTGGACATGGCTCCTAGGCCAGTTCATAACGGCTTTCCTTAAAGTGAAGAATTACGAATCGTATTGGAGGAGATTCGCATCTGAAAGATTCATGAAGCCTCTCTTAAACGTGGAGATTTACAGGGCTGGGCTTGGAACATTAAGCGAGATCTTTGATGGAGATTCTCCGCATCACCCTAGGGGATGCATCTCTCAGGCTTGGAGCGTCGCCGAGTCTCTTCGGGCCTACGTTGAGGATATACTTCTAATCAGACCTCCATACGAGGATGAATTTGTCGCAAAGCAATCTCGAAGGGGAAAAGCGTAAATATCAAGAGTAGACAACCATATGGGAAAGGATACGTAACATGACGGATGTGTGCCTAATATTCGAGGTTCATCAGCCCTTCAGACTTAACCGAGAGTTTTCTGGAGCCTTAGCCTCAGACGCTGAGCCTAAAGAACTGTTCAAGATATACTTTGATATGAACTTGAACTATGAGATTTTCAAGCGTGTTGCACGAGAGTGTTATCTGCCCGCAAACGAGGCTGTCTTAAATGCGATTAACATTTTCGAAGACGCGGATAAAAACTTCAAGGTTTCCTTTAGCCTGTCAGGAACTTTCATGGAGCAATGCGAAATGTGGAACCCTGAGGTTCTAGAGTCATTCAAGGAGATAGTCAAGACCGGCCATGTCGAGCTCCTCTGCCAGACGTACTATCACTCGCTTGCAAGCCTCTTTTCAGAGTCCGAGTTCATCGAGCAGGTGAAGATGCATCGAAAAGCAGTGAAGAATAGATTCGGTTACGAGCCTAAAGTCTTCGAGAACACAGAGTGCATCTACAATAATAAGATAGCGGGAATAGCTGAGAGGATGGGGTTCAAAGCCATCATTACTGAAGGAGCTGAGAGAATCCTAGGCTGGAGGAAGCCGAATTACGTTTATAAAGCGAGAGATTGCGAAATACGGGTTCTCCTAAGGAACTACCAGCTCTCCGACGACATAGGCTTCCGCTTCGCTTCAAGAGAATGGAACGAGTGGCCTTTAACAGCAGATAAATACGCCTACTGGCTTGCCTCAACACCCGGAGACGTGATAGTTATCTTCATAGATTATGAAACCTTCGGAGAGCATTACAGACGTGAAAGCGGAATAATCGAGTTTCTACAATGGCTTCCAAAAGAAGTCCTTAAATGGGACAATCTCTCATTCTCCACGCCAAGCGAAGCCGCCGTGCGGCATGATCCGGTGGGCATATTAGATGTGCCTGAAGAGAAGACCGTCTCATGGGC
>JAGGZB010000190.1 GCA_021162225.1 Candidatus Bathyarchaeota archaeon
CCTCTACGCCTGCCTCATTTAGGAGTCTTGCAGCTTCCCCTACGAGTAGAGCATGAGAAGCTCCCACAAATACTCTTCGAGCCCCATGTTTCTTAAGTATCTTCACAGCATTAGCAGCGGTCTTTCCGGTGCTAATTATATCATCGATTATGATGGCGTCTCTTCCCTCAACATCTATATGTTTTTCATAAGTTACAATCTCACCAGTATAACGGTCCCGTTGTTTCTCGAGGAAGTCATAATCCGCATTTAGAGTTTCCGCCGCATTTTTCGCGCGTTCAATAGCGTCCTTCTCGTCATCGGGAGATATAACAATCGGATTTGTCAGATCCTTAGCGGCAAAATATTTAGCTAGTTCCCTTGAGGCTGTCAAGTTATATGCTGGTATCCGGTACATTTCAAGAACTCTTCTATTATGCACATCTACCGTGTATAGTGCGTTAACTCCTAATTTTTCAAGAACCTCAGCGATCATTCCGGAGCTCAGACATTCTCCTTCTAAATACCTCCTGTCCTGTCGGCTGTACGCAAGATATGGAATGAAAACACTTATTGACTCTGCTCCAAGGTCTCTCGCCGTATGAAGAATAAGGAAAAGCTCTAGTGCATGTACATCTTGAGGCGGATATAGGCTTTGAACGATTAGTAGGTCTTCTCCAGAAATTTTCTCCTCAAACTTAAAGTAGAACTCTCCGTCGGGAAATCTTTTTGTCCTCGTAGAGGCTAGCGGAACATTTAGTAGCTCACTGATCTTTTTAGCTAGCTCCTCCGAACTTGGTCCCCCAACGATCTTCAATATTCTTCCTCCATTAAACAATGGAGAATCTGAGAAGTCAAAGATAAAACTTTCACTCGAGCTTCCAGTAGCCTACTTGATTATCGTAGAATGATTGTTTTTCTCTTCTGTGCCGCTAGAAACTTTTCCAGATCTTCATGTGAAGGTATATTTTCGAAATCTCCCTTTACGGTTATAGCTAATGCTCCAGCGGCATTTCCAGCTTCAAGAGCTTCCTCGAGAGTTTTACCACGCATAAGACTCGAAATAAATCCGGCGGCAAAGGCATCTCCCGCCCCAGTCACATCGACTATTGGAACCCTGAACGCTGGCTTCATTGCTTCTTCATCTTCTGTACAGGCAAATGCTCCCTCGGCACCCAGCTTAACCACTACCACCTCAGCTCCCATAGAAAGAAGGTCTTCAGCTATCTCCTTAGGTTCTCTCTTCTCAAGAAGTATCTCTGCATCCTGAGGTTCGATTAATATAATGTTTGCCTTTTTAAGCATAGGCATTAAAGTCTCTCTCGCTTCCTCCCTGCTCCATAATCCTAATCTTATATTCGTATCTATTGAGATCTTCATGTCCGAGTGATAAGCTACGTCAAGAGCTTTAAAACTTGCTTCTCGGCAGCTCTTGCTTAAGGCAGGAGTTATCCCGGTTAAGTGAAATAGCTTCGCTTTCCTTATATAATCCGGATCTATGTCGTCAACTGAGAGTCTACTGGCTGCTGATTCTTTCCTATAGTAGATCACGCTGCTTCTACCCGGTATTGGATAATTTCTCTGTATGAAGTATATGCCGCTTCGCGCTTCACGGTCAACTTTTACCCTAGATATGTCAATACCTTCGCTCCTCAACACGCCTAGAATGTACTTGCCGAATTCATCATTACTTACCCGAGTTATGAAGCCTACTTTAAAGCCGAGTCTGCTCATTCCAATCGCAAAGTTAGCTTCAGCTCCAGCCGCGTGTTTCTCGAAATAGACTACATGCCTTAAAGGCCCATTGGCACATGCGTTAAACTGAACCATAACTTCACCCATCGTTACGACATCTAGCATATGTACGCCAGCCTCAAAAGTCTCTAAGAATCATAGTTTTTAAAACTTTGATTACCTAACCACTGAAGTGCTCCCATCCTCTACGCTCTATTGGTCTCTTCTCCCCGCCTATTCGTAGTTCAACTTTCTTTTCTTTAATGGCTGTTCCTATCTTAATAAGTGATCCGCCAGCCTTAGAGACCGCCCGTTTCGCAGCCTTCCAAAATTGAGGTTTAATAGTGACTACGAGTTCATATTCTTCCCCTCCATATAGGCCTAAGTCTATAGGATCAAAGTTATGTATCCCCGCAAATTTCACAGCCTCCTCTGCTAAGGGTACATAATCGACTATGAAGCCAACGTTACTTGCATCAGATAATTCATAAAGACTCCAAGCCAATCCATCGCTTGAATCTATTGAAGACGTAACCCCGCCGATCCTAGAGAGAGCC
This sequence comes from Candidatus Bathyarchaeota archaeon, assembly GCA_021162225.1. Taxonomy (GTDB): domain Archaea; phylum Thermoproteota; class Bathyarchaeia; order Bathyarchaeales; family DTEX01; genus B63. The sequence continues at coordinate 2,271 of JAGGZB010000190.1, forward strand.
AGTCCCTCATTTAATCTAGCTCTTGGTAGTAATACGGCGTTTATTAATGCACTTTTTATCTCTTGAGGCGCAGAGAGACCTTCAAGGAGAATTCTAAGCCCAGCAGATGTCTTTCCAAATTCTCCAGTGACAGCTAGTATATCTCCTGGTCTAGCACCTCGTCGGCTGATAAGGTGTTTTCTATCGCAGAATCCAAAAAGTGAACAGTTGATTATAAGGTCTGAAGACTCGTTAGTGTCTCCACCAATTATATAAATACCGTATTCTCTAGCTCCTTCATTCAAACCAGCTGCTATCTCCCTAACGTCTCTTTCCTTAAGCTCCTTTGGTAATCCTAGGGAAGCAAGCATAACAAGTGGAGACGCTCCCTTCGCGGCGAAATCGCTTATATTCATGATGACGGCTTTTCTAGCAGCTTGCCTCAGACTCATGCCGGGAGGAACATCAGTTTTGCCAACAAGCATGTCGGTTTTTAAAATAGCCACCTTGCCGTTCATGTTGATTGCGGAGACATCATCACTTAAGCCCATTATGAGGTCAGGCATGATATCCAGTTCTTCCTGTATTATCCGAATTATCTCCTTTTCTCCTAGCATGTTTAGACTAGCCAATCATAACACCTCATATCTAGTAAATCATTAGTGTAATTGTTGATTTTATTCTGATTCCTTCCCTTTTTTATAATCGCGATGATTTAGGGCTTCATGATATTCAACGCGCGGAAGGGGAAGTTCATCAAATAATAAAAAGGAGGAAAAAGTAAACATATTTTAGAAAGCAGGAGATGATGATTAGGCTAGAATACAGAAAGCCCCGGTAGCTAAGCCCGGTTATAGCAGCGGCCTCGTAAGCCGCAGGTCGCGGGTTCAAATCCCGCCCGGGGCTCCAAAGAAGATTCTTAATACCTCTAAGGCTTATTTTTCTCTTTTCTTATAAAGCACCGCAGCTTTAGTTGCTTGAACTCTGAAAAGCTAGAAAAATAGGGAAAACCAGAATAAATTTTCAAATTATATATTCGAAAAGACTAAAATAATTCTTCATGGAGGATGACGGCTTGAAGGAGACTATTTGGACATGTTACTTTCTGGGACACAGCCATATCGACGCCGCCTGGCTATGGCCATTCAGCGAAACTATTGAAGTTTTCCGTGAGACATGTGAGAAGATACTTGCACTAATGGAGAAGTATCCTCAGTTCATTTATTGTCAGAGTAGTGCGCAGTATTATAAGTGGCTTGAGGAGAAGTATCCGGAAGTCTTTGAGAAAGTTAAAAAGATGGTTAAAGAAGGTCGGTGGGAGGTTGTCGGGGGAACATGGGTTGAGTGTGATGGGAATATGCCCTCCGGAGAATCATTCGTTAGGCAATTTCTCTATGGAAAGAGGTATTTTGAAGAGAAGCTAGGCGTTGATGTTAAGGTCGCATGGATGCCTGATTCCTTCGGATACGCGTGGACATTGCCTCAGATAATGAAAAAATCCGGAATGGAGTTTTTCTTGACGCAAAAGATGAACTGGAACGATACCACATTGTTTCCATATTACTTCTTCAGGTGGATTGCTCCGGACGGTTCATCAATAGTAACACATCAGACGGTTGGAACTTACAGTGAACCAGTAACCGAGGAGAGAATAGCTTGGCAGATAAAGATGCTGGGTTACCGTCAAGGATTGAATGATCTCTTAGTTCTCTTCGGAATAGGGGATCATGGGGGCGGCGTCTCTGAAGATATGATTAAAAGAGCTCTGGAGTTCATTAGAGGTAAAAATGGACTTAAGGGGAAGTTCTCAACCGCTGAAGAATATTTTAGGGTTTTAGTTGAAAAGACGCGTGGAAAGATTCCTGAAATAAATGATGAATTATATCTTCAATATCACAGAGGAACGTATACGACTCAGGCTAAAGTTAAGAAGAATAATAGAAGAGCAGAGTGTCTTCTTGAGATAGCTGAGAAATTCTCCTCAATAGCTGAGAAATATGGCTATGAGTATCCGAAAAGCAGTCTAGAAGAATCTTGGAAAAAATTGTTACTAAATCAGTTCCATGACGTCCTTCCCGGATCATCCATACCCGAAGTATATAAAGATGCGGAGGAATCGTTTAACTTCATATTTAAAACCGTTAACTCTATAATTTCAGAATCTCTGAGAGTAATAGCATCTAGGATCGATACTTCTGGAGATGGCAAGTCAATCTTAGTCTTTAATCCTCTTTCGTGGCGGAGGACTGGTGTTGTTCAGATAGCGGTAGATGAGCTGGAAGGGCATGTTGAGATCTATGATGAAGATGGACGGCTGATTCCCTCACAGCTATTAGAAAGAGAGAAAAAAATAATCTTTGTAGCGGAGGATGTTCCTTCGATAGGTTATAGGGAATACAAGGCGAAGAGAGGATGCGGAGAGAGAGAAAAGATCCGCACAGAAGTATCTGTTGAAGAAGATAAGGAAGAGATAAGGCTTGAGAATGAATTCTTTACTGTTAAGGTTGATAAACAAACAGGCCTGGTGAAAAGCATTTATGATAAGAGATGTGGCAAGGAAGTTCTGAAAGGTTACGGAAACATAATACAAATATACAATGACTATCCAGTAAGCGGACGGAGTAGCATAGTTCTGCCAATGGATGCTGAGAAGTTTGACGCTTGGGAAATATATATTTACCAGCAACCTGAAGGGGTCAAGTATGTTGAACTGAAGAATCCTGAAGAAGTAAAAGTATCTGAGAAAGGGCCAGTTAAGGTCTCAGTTTCAGTTAAGTACAAATATGTTCAAGAGAAAAGACCTGACTCCACATTTGTTCAAGAGATTATATTATACCACAAAATTCCCATGATAATCTTTAAATTACACGTAGACTGGCACGCTGAGCATAGACTTGCAAAAGTATCCTTTCCACTGAATGTTCACAGCGATTACACAGCATATGAGATCCCATATGGCTTCATAATTCGTCGAAATCCCTTCTCACCAGATGCCACTCTGGCTGAAAGAGCGAAGTACGAGGTTCCGGGACAAAAATGGATAGATCATACAGATGATGATGGTAGTTATGGGGTTAGTCTGCTAAACGATTGTAAGTACGGATTTGACGTTGTAAATGATACTATCAGAATGACTCTTCTGAGGAGTGCGAGATATCCCGTTGAGATGCGTGCGCACTTCGGATTACCAGTAAACTCCGCTGAGACTAAGCTCTTAACTGATCAAGGAGCTCATGAGGTCTCCTATGCATTATATCCTCATATCTCTGACTTTAAAGAAGCCTTAACTGTTAGAAGAGCTTACGAATTCAATTATCCGCTTATACCAGTTATAGAACCCAACCATAACGGAGATTTACCTAAGAGGCACTCTTTCATCTCAATCGAGCCTAGCAACATTATTTTAACAGTAATGAAGAAGGCTGAGGACTCTGACGGATTAGTGCTCAGATTCTATGAGATCTCTGGCAAAGAAGCGGAAGTGATGATTCAGATAGACGAACCTTTCAGAGATGTTGTGGAAACAAATCTCATGGAAAAACCGATTTCCAGAGTACGGCTATCTGGAGAGGGGATAAAGATACCAATTTCTAAATATGAGATAAAAACAATAAAGTTGGTGCGGTAATTTATGAAGTCCTCTTCTTCCATTAGTGACACATAGTATGTAGAAAGATTCACCTCTTATTCTTGCCTTTATTCAGAAGGATCTGAAGCATTTTCTGAAAATTTCGCTTAATTAACATGTTATATCCAGTCATCTACTGGATGATACCACGCTACTTCTGGAAAGAGTTTGTCAAGGAATTCTCTTACCTCATTCTTGAGGGGTGGCTTTACATTAAGCTTCCCAAGCAAGTAAGCCTCAAAAAAGCCTATAATGCCTGTTAGCATAAGATGTAGAGCTGAATAAGTAAGCTTTATGGTGACGTTTGGTTTTTCATAAGGTTCAGCAGAGATTCCGATCGATCCATCCTTAATCGTTAAACAAGCTGCATGAGTAGGTGCCTTTATATAGATTACATATGGATCCATAGGCGGGCGGGCTCCTATAAGTCTCATTCTGAAGAGATGTGATAACTCCGAAATTAGCGATGGTAAATTGATGATTCTAAGCATAAAGGTTCTTAATGGGCCTTTTCTGTATCCCGAGCATAATAGGAGATGGTAGTGGAAATCGTCCATTGGCGAGGGCCAAAATATGGCTTCACGCATTCCAAGCGTGGCCATGTGCTCTTCTAATTTCGAGAGTAGCACTCTTCCTAAAATCTCTCTTCTCGGACCAGGTTTTACGCAGATCTCCGAAACTATAGTGGACCAGTGTTCAAAGTATCCAGCATACCCTCTTAATCCTTTTTCATCCAAAGCTACTATGATGCTCTCTTCATCTTTTCTCAAAGTTTTCTCTCTGCATTTGAGCCATCTAGAAGAGTCTTTGCGGCATGGTCCAAAATATGAATTGAAGCACGAATTGAATATTTCTATTATGCCCTTAATATCATTTCTTTTGAAGGGTCTGATCTCTATTCCTGAAATCTTTTTACTCCTTGATTTTTTTGGCTTAAGACTTTTTCTTAAGGATATTAAAGGGAATAGGTGCACGTATCCTTGGCTTGAGTAGAGTCTTCTGGCAATATTTTTTAAGCTTGTTGAGACTGTTGAAACATTATATCCTTGATTTTTCGACCATTCTATAGCTTTTTTCATGAGTCTTGAGGCTAAGCCTCTTCCTCTGTAATCTTTCTTTGTTTCTACTCCTCCTATAGCTACCGCCTTAACGAAAGTTTTATAACCCCACTGAAGATCAACTGGATAAACCCCTACGTGTGAAACTTTCTTTCCTTCTATTGTTCCAAAGATGTCAGGTGGTCTAACCTCTATTTTAAATAGTTCGGTCATTTTGTTGCTTCCTAGTTTCCTTTAAAGAATCAGTAAGTTTTACGCCAGTTAGAGCTATTAAGAGAATAGCTAAGTCGGATGTGTCGGAAGCGTTGATTTTTATGGCTCTTAAGCCTTTCTTAGGGCTCGGATTAACCCATTCATATCCATACAGCGTCACATTTCTCCCGTCATGGGTTTTTCCTTCATAGAATGGTAGGGCTCCATAGGTCGTGTAGTACCCTGCATGTCTGTTAACAAGTGATATGGCCGGTTCACCGTATTTTTTGCTCCACTCAGCAATATTCCATCCATATTCTATTGGAATTTCCTCGCTTGAGCAGTCTTCATAGATCACCTCATAATAGCCTAATCTCCTGCGTTTTTCACTTCTGCCTATGAACGGCTTTCGGAAACCCTCACGGTAAGTGGCTGCATGTAGAAAAACGAAGCTGTCAAATCTTTCATTAATGGGTATTTCTATGCTTGATGGGAAAACTTTGTCTCTTACAAGGTTCCCTTCAACACCTATTAATCCGTCACCTATTTTGAATAAGACTCCTTTGAGGTTAATCAAGCCTCGGGAAAGACTTGAAAAGTCATAGGAGCCTCTGCATCCGCTGAGGTCTAGGAGTCTGGAGTTGTACTGTTCCTCAAGGTTTATAGGCTTAAATATACTGTTTTCGGAGAGAGATGGATAGCTTAATCCGCTTAATTCGCTTTTAATTGACCTAAGCATTTCACTTATTCTATTGGTAAAGCTCCACCTAAGTTCCTCAACATAGCGACTGGACCAGAGCATATTCGCCGTATAAATAAAGTCGAAGATCTTGCCTTTTCTGCCTAGACTGTATTCGTCTAATTTACACCATGTTGAAACCTCCCCTCCTATGACGCCCTTTTTGGAGATCCTTTTGTTGAAGCGTGGATAGTGGGAAGAGTAAAGGTTGCCCATTATTACTTTGAAGCCCTTCTTTAGCAGCCGGTCTTCGATATCCTCCCATGTGCGGAAGTACCATACGAAGTCCAAGAGAATGATGTCCTTAGGAATCATATCTATAGCTTCAGGCGTACTGTAAGACATGAATGGATGAAGCATATCAGCCCAGATCATCATGCCTAATCCTTTACGCTTCAAGTAATCGTATATCTTCTTCACGTCGTTGGCGAATAGTTCAGCTCTGTTCTTACCTTTGCATCTATTACAGATTCCTAAGGCGTAAACCTCGTCATGGCCCATGTGAACATACCTTAGAGGCTTAAAGACATCAGCAACTTCGTCGATCATGTCGAAGACGATCTTGTATACTTCCGGATGAAGAGGACAGTAGCAATGTGAGTAGGGAGCGATTTCAGAGATCTCTCCTCTGTCCTCGGCTATCTCAGGATAAGCAAGTGTAAGATAGGTTACGTGACTTAAAGACTGAATTTCAGGTATAATCTCGAAGCCGTATTCTCTAACATATTTAACAATCTCTCTTACTTCATCCTTGCTTATGTATCTCCCTCCCCCAACTTCTCCGTGAGGAACCGGGGGAGCTAGTCCCCTCCTAGCTATCTCATTAGCCTTAACCCAAGCCTCATTTATCTCCGGTCTTCTATCAAATTTCATACCTGCCGTGACTTGTATGAATATTGTATTCATTCTCATAGGGGCTAAAACGTACTTTATGAGCCTCTTAAAGAAGGGGATGCTTTTCCTAGGTGGTATGAAGAGGTGGACCCCTCTAACTGAGCTTCTTGGATAATCAAGTATTTCACAACACGGCATCTTACCAGTTTTTATATAAAAACTCAGTAATTGAAGGAAAGCTTCAACTCCGTATATCAAGCCTCTTCTATCCAAAGCTGCCAAAAGAACTTTATCTCTGTCCACTTTGATGAAGTACCCCTCGGGTCTGATCTTCTCTTTTTCGATTTCAATTTTAAATTCACTAGGTTTTCCGATGAATAGGCAATTCTTTAATTCTTCAGGAGTTTTAATTTTGCTGACTTTAATCTTTAAACTTCTTTTGCCAAGTTTCTCACTGAGAAGATTTGCTGCAAACATTGTGTCTTTAGATGGTTTTTCACTTAGTGCGATCCTTGATAAAGAAGATATTTGGAAGGTTCCTTCTTTAATTCTGATTTCTTGAGGAATTGGGAAGATTGCTAAGCTGTCTCTACTTGAACCCCATATCTCTAGACCGTTTAAGATGAGTTTTCTGTTGAATGAGGTTATATGGATTATTAAAAAGGATGCTTCAGCGCCTATTTTTAAGCTAACCTTATCCGAGCTTATGGGATTCACTCCGTCTCCAGTCCATTCCATAAGTCTCATCTGTTCTTTCTCCTTTCCTCCGTAAACGCTAATGGAGGCTAGCCCATACTCAAGGGTTCCTCTCTTTTCTTCTGGAACCTGATGTAGAGTAACTTGGTCGATAAAGTAGGTTCCCTTTAAATCTACTATGATCTCCACACCCTCTTCTCCTAACGTCTCCCCCCTCCAAGCTACTTCAGTGTCTCCGCTTAGGCTCCCCTGCTTAAATGAGATCCATCCCCTCAATCCTCCCTTATCGGGCTTTAAATCGGGGAATAGCTCAGTGCTCAACCCTCTTCTTTTATATGTGTAAAAACCATCTACTAGCTTCATCAAGTTTCCTAAGGGCACCTTTCCCCCTCCTTATACAAACATTCTTAGTTAGTTATTTTGCATATTTAATGATTTAAGTATCTTTCCTCCAAGAAAAGATGTCGGAAGCATGTTTTCTTAAAAATAATAAAATTTAGCGGTGTTTCATTTCTGCCTTATTAACTCTATAATTAGCTTTGTAAAGTATTTTCTGTGCATTATATGTGAAAATTCTGTATTCTTTTGTTTTTATCGATTGTTTTTGCGGTTAAATTATAGTATTGCTTTTTCCGTCTTTTTATCGAAGATGTGTATCTTGTTCAGGTCGAATGAAACCCACACCTTCTCTCCGATATCTGCCTTAAATTCTACGTGAGTTACAACCCTGATCCTTACGTTTTCGGAGCTCAAGATTATTATTGTTTCTTCGCCGAGAGGTTCAATTGTGTAAACCTCTAAGGGTATGCTGTCTGGCGTTTTCTCCTTTGAAACTTGTAGGTCTCTAGCTCTTATACCGACGATCACTTCACCGTACCCTTTTAGTAGCGGTTTAATATTTTCCGGCACATCGAGTGTAAAGGATCCGAAATCTAGAACGCCCTTTTCCTCATCAAAGGAGCAATCTAACAGGTTCATGGATGGCGTTCCAATAAAGCCGGCTACGAATATGTTTTCTGGGTGATGATATAGTTCATCCGGTGTCCCGACTTGTTGCAATTGTCCATCCTTTAAGACGGCTATTCTATCAGCGACGCTCATAGCCTCAACTTGGTCATGCGTTACATAGATAGCTGTGCTCTCGAAGGATCGCTGAAGTCTCTTAATTTCAGATCTCATCTCTACTCTGAGCTTCGCGTCTAGATTTGCGAGAGGTTCGTCTAGAAGGAGGACGGTAGGTTTCCTTATTAATGCTCTGCCTAAGGCTACTCTCTGCTGCTGGCCGCCAGATAATTGATGGGGTTTCCTATCAAGCAAGTCATCTATTCTTAAGATTTCAGCTATCTCCTTTACTCTCTTCTTTATTTCATCCTTAGGATACTTTGCTATCACTAGTGGAAACGCGATGTTATCAAAAACTTTCATGTGTGGGAATAAAGCGTAGCTTTGGAAGACCATGGAAACGTTTCTCTCTCTTACGGGGACTTTATCCATGAGTTTATTTCCAAAATATAGGTGTCCACTTGTAGCTTTTTCAAGCCCAGCTATAATCCTCAAAGTAGTAGTCTTTCCGCATCCGGAAGGTCCAAGCAAGACCATGAGTTCCTTATCGTGAATCTTTAGGTTCAAATTATCAAGGGCCTTAACGGAGCCGAAATACTTGGTTAGGTTTTCAAGCGTAATTTCTACCATCCTACCTCACTTCCAATCTGGCCAGTCTTATCTCCATAAGACGTTCCCTCAACAGTATGTAC
>JAGGZB010000007.1 GCA_021162225.1 Candidatus Bathyarchaeota archaeon
GTATAGAAGAGGTTTGCGAGAAGGTTCGGAGCGCACACAAGGCTGGTAAAACGTCAGAGATCATAGTCATGGCTGAGGGGGCTGGCGATTCGCGCGAGGTTGTGAAGCGAATAGTGAAAGAGACTGGATACCAAGTGAGACTCACCGTTCTAGGATATATTCAGCGTGGAGGAAACCCAACTGCCAAGAGTAGGATACTTGCATCACAGTTTGGATATCACGCTGTTGAGCTTCTTTTAAGCGGAGAAAAGAAGAGGATGGTGGGAATTCAGAATGGAAAAATATGCTCCGTAGACTTAGACTACTCTTGGAGGGTTTGGAAGAAGATAGATCTAGAAAAGTATCGAATAGCTGGAATCCTATCAGAATAAGGCTTCAACCATTAAGTTATGAAATTTGTCAGCCCGGCTTCCTTAGCTAGCTCAACGGCTCGCTTCATCTCCTCCGGGCTCAGCCGTCTCCTAAGCTCCGGAATCTCATACGCCCTCCATTCCGGTCTATACTGAAACATAACATTCACTCTTGTATTCGGGCCTAGATTATCCGCTATCCACTTCAGTATAACTTTGACGCAACATTCAAGATGCTCCGGAAGCACTAAGACTCGAATTATAAGCTCTCCATATTTTTTCCCATATAAATGATTCCTCGTACACGCTTCCCAATAATGTGGAGCATCACTTATTCTCTCCGCGCATCGATTATTCCCATATTTAAAGTCCAATAGGTAGACATCAGCGAATCCAGCTAGGAGTTTAGCGGTTTCCTCACTGTAGTAGGAGTTAGAGTTCCAAACAACGGGGACGTTCACGTTCACATATCTAAACGTTTCAAGCCACTGTTGAAGCCACGGTGTAGGTTCTCCTCCAACCAAGTTCACGTTTCGACAGCCATTCTTCCTTAACTGCTCGATAGCCAATGCAAGTCTCCTAGGTGAATATATTTCTCCATCCTCAAACCATTGTGAAATAGTCCAGTTCTGGCAGTGAAGACAAGTCATGGTGCATCCCATCGTGAATATAGTTCCGGAGGGAACTAGTTCAGGTTCCTCGCCCAAATGCTCGAATATGGAAGAGACGAGTATTTGGGAGCCGCATCTGCAGTATCCCAGATCTCCCTTCAAACGGTTTACGCCGCATTTCCTTGTGCAGAAGTGACAGCTCTCAAGGATACGTGTAGCTATCGCCTCCTTCAAATCGAGAAAAGACTTCTCCGGGGTCTCAAGATCCTCTAGCCTCTTAACCCGCGTATCTATCTGTTGCTGCAGATCGAAGAAGTCTTTGAGTATTTGGTCATGGAGGCTCCAGAGGCTCCTTAAAGAGTCATCTTTGTCAAAATCCGCTGGGACCTTCTTCGCTATCATGAACTTCGCTGGCTTATCATCCTGCATAACGTCAAAGTATCTTGAGAGGCTTTCACGCGCCTTCTTATCCCCAAGTACGGAGACAGCGTCTCTCCTAATTATTCTCCACATGAAGCTTCAAAGAATAATGAGAGAATAGACTCTTATTAAAACTGTGCCGTAGCGTATGCTATATTATCGGTGATGGAAACGCAAATCCTTCTCTGTGAAATTTTCCTTTAATCGGAATCTTTGTTCCGCAGCTTGGACACTTCATATCCTTCGTCAAGTTCCACCTTACAATTCCGAATCCATACCTTTCAATGAGAAGCTCGCCGCATTCGGGACAATAAGTATTCTCGTACTTATGTCCGGGAACGTTCCCAATGTAGATGTAGTTTAAACCAGCATCACGTGACACCTTATATGCTTCCTCAAGAGTCTTCACCTCAGTAGCTCTTATTGTGGTGAGTCTGTAATCCGGGTGGAATCTAAGCAGATGAAATGGGGTGTCGGCTCCTAGATTCTCGCAGATCCACTCCGCAAGCTCCCGTATCCGCTGCATGGAGTCGCCTATTTCAGGAACAACTAGATTTGTAATCTCTATGTGGATCCCCTGCTTCTTCATCTCGATCAGCGAATCATATATTGGGTCAACTGAGGGAACCGAGGAGAACTCCCTATAAAACTTTGGGTCTCCTCCTCCCTTGAAGTCAACGGTTGCAGCATCTAGATAAGGAGCTATCTTTCTCACAGCTTCGGGAGTCATGTAGCCATTCGTTACGAACGTATTAAATAATCCGTTCTTGTGTGCGAGAACAGCTGTATCATAGGCGTATTCAAAGAAGATAGTCGGCTCCGTATACGTATAGCTCACGCCTTGGCAGTTGTACTCCTTAGCGGCTTTCACCACTTCATCTGGAGGAAAATATCTTCCAGTTATATCCTCTTCTTGGCTTATTGCCCAGTTATCACAGAACTTACAGCGAAAATTACATCCGACCGTTGCAATCGACATAACATAGGCTCCCGGATGAAAATGCATAAGGGGCTTCTTCCCTATGGGATCCGCGTGAGCGGCGCATGCCTCAGCGTAATTCAACGAGTAAAGCCTTCCAGATTCATTCTTCCTAACGCGGCAGAAGCCTAATCCGCCATCTTTTATGAGGCACCTCCGACCGCAGAGGTTACACCTAACTTTATTGTCTGGAAGCCTTTCGTAGAGCATAGCTTCATGTTTAACCAAAAATGGACACCTCTTACTCTACATAATACTTCGTATTCCTAGGATATATCTCTGTCTAGAAATGGCGGTCAAGAGGTAGCGCTCACATCTAATTCGACAATCTATTAGAGTAGATTAACGGAACAGAAATAGAGGTTATTTAATCTTTAATAGCCTCTAAGAGGCTCATCACGTTCCAGAGCTTCACCCGCGTGTAAGGTGGCATATTAGGATCCTGGAGGATCTCATCAAGTATTGATATGGCGTTTGAGGCTCTCACCGCCAAAGTATACTCTTCTGATTGGAGAGTATCCATCGATTCCTTTGCAGCTCTTCTGATATTCCGTGGCGTAGTAGTATCTTCGGAAACCTGGTTTAGAATAAACATTGCCTGCTTCACTCTTTCCTCATACTCCTTCAGTTTTTTCTTGCTAACCAATCCTCCACCCCTCCAACATCCTGATTTAGGCAATTAATAATCTCCAAAACTATAATAATGTTAGATAGAGCAGAAATATAAGTATATGCTGTTTCTTTCATGATTTTCATGAATAAGGTTTTTCTGAATCTCTAGGAGAGAACGAAGCATCTTACCAATCATATGACAGTCTGTCTATATTAAGCTTGAGGAATGGCTTTCCAAAGAATCTTATGCCGAGAAGCCTTGCAACCATGTATAATTCCCTCTTCCAGTTTCCGGTGACTACGACTCTATGGTGACCGTAAAAGTTATCCAAGAACTCCTCCAGGGGAACCTTCAGCTTTAAAGCAACCTTCGTCCTGCAACCTCTCTCAGACTCCACGTATGGATTCTCGGAGAATGAGGCTGAATCCGCATATAGTGTGTATCCGATTGATTTTGCTCCGCTCAAGACTATAGGCCACGCAGTTGAGAGACTTAAGATCAATGCAAGTAAGCCTATGATCGTTGCTTCTCCATCTTCAGGCATGTAAGTCTTTACTCCAACGTTTCTCCAAGTCTCAGTATGCGTGACTAAACTGAATGGGAGAGGGCTTTCTGAGTATCCATTCAGCCTCGTTGCCGCCGTGCAATGGGCGATTAGGAGGGAGTTAGAGACTTGATCTATTACAGGATCTCCTTGAAATCCAGCTCTATCAGTTAAGTAATGCACTATGGCTAGCATAATCAAGGATTCTACATCTGCCTCGCATGCGGCTGGAATTCCCTCATCGTTAAGCATCGATAAAGCTAGGCACGGAGCTATAGGGAAAACATCTTGCCTTATAGCCTCTAAGCAAGCTACGCTGACGGCATTTGCATCGTACTTTTTCATGAGCTTCTTTATGGCAAGGTACATTCTAGCTGCCTTCTTTAGATCATCTATGGAAACCTTTACATCTAAAGCCTTAGCCGCTTTCTCCTCGGCTATCTTATCTCCGTCTTCCTGGCTTACGGAATTGTAGGCATCTAGAAGTTCAGAGTAGGAAGCGAATACCAAGGATGCGCCGAACGTTCTCTTTATCATCTCTCCATGTTCAGGACCCATCCAGCGCGGTTCAGCCATTCTCGGGTCAACTCTTGAGGGGTCATAATCGAAGTTCTTGATTATGAGCGCCTTCATTTTCTTTAGTAGGCAGACGGCCCTAAGGGCCCTTAAGGCTGGAAGCAGGTCCTCAACTGCTTCTGTTTCAACAACAACTGCTTTTCTCCTTTCGAAAGTCAGTCTTCCAGACCCATTCCAGTAGGTGCTAAATGGAGAAGAATACACGATGGCGGGAAGCCCTGAATCTAAGATCTTAAATATGTCAGGTCCAAGCGCCGCGAACTCTGATGTCAGGAGAACGATCAGTAGCCCATCAGCTCCATTTAGATTCCATGCAAGGTTTGACACTTCTCCCTCCTCTGAGAGGACATCCCAGCCGAAGAATGAGACTCCCTTAACCTTTGGCATTAATTCCTCGAGTTTTCTTCTCAATCTTTCAGCTTCAGCATCTACGTCGAACATGTGATGGGGCCATCCGGCATCCATCCGTCTCTTCCCGAGGAAGATGACTCTAATCTTTACATGTCTTTCTTCAGGCTTCATAACGATCACGTTGTGTTTAAAACGTTAATGATATAAGTTTTGGCCTTATACTCGCTTAGAGTCTGAAGGATCCCTATGGTTAGAAATGTCGCGGAGAGTTCATTTAGGCTCGAGGGCCACAGCTCTTATCCACGAAGAATCCAGACCTGCCACACGGAGGGGAAGCCCTATGTAGAATACTCTCTCCTTCCGTAGCTTATCTAAGTTGATTAAGCCTTCAATTATCGGAATATCATTTCTCAGCAGACTGTTATGCGTAGCCATCGATCCTCCGGGAGCTTCAACAGATACATTCTGTACCCCCACCATCTTCACGGGTTTCTCTGCAAGCCACTCCGCGGATTCTGGAGAAATATAAGGCATCTCATCACCGCTATATGGACTCCAAAGCAATACAATATCGCCTCTCCGCACTTTCTTTAAGTGCTCCGGCTTTATGGGCTGCCCTTTACCGCCTACTGGCTTAAGAAAATCAAATTTCAGCACAACTGCTTCTCCCATGAAAGATTCCAGAGGCATCTCAGAGGAGGATTTTTCGCCATCGATCAGATGCGCCGGCATCTCAACATGGGTTCCAACGTGGGTTTCAGTCTCAACCCAATGCATAAATGTCTTATCAGGCGCATATATGAACTGACGCATCTCAAATCTTCTAATGTGGCTTCCATGAACGTATTCACCATTAACCTTCAGGATCCCCGGAACTATCTCCTCAGACAGATCAATTATCCTATAATCTTTAAGGCTGATCAACGCGATTCTCCCTCTTCAAGTCTGATAGTTTCTCTAATCAAGTATTTAGTGCTTCTCCATCGTCTTCTCTTCTCATCAAATTCCTCCCGCGTCATATAGAAACGAGCTGGATTTCCAAGAACAACCGAATCGGCTGGAACATTCTTCGTTACAACCGAACCAGCTGCAACCACGGCTCTCTTTCCCACATGGACTCCGGGAAGTAATGTTGCATTCGCGCATATGATTGCTTCTTCCTCAACCTTGACTCCGATGAGGTTTCCACTCTGGGGATAAGGATCATTCGTGAAGCAGACATTAGGCGCTATAAATACATTATCTCCGATTTCCGTTAAATGGGGCAAATAGGCGTTCGATTGAATCTTCACATATTTGCCTATCTTCACGGATCCATCCAAGACAACGCCTGTTCCAATCAGTGATCCCTCACCGATTATGCTTCCCTCCCTTATTAGGACGTTATGTCCAGTTCTAACATAGTTGCTTATGATAGCATCTTCATAGATTACTGTGCCCGAGCGAATTATGCAGTTTCTTCCTATTCTCGCCCCTCTGCTTGCATCATCAATTTTCTCCAAGCTGAAGACTCCAGAGTCGATAAGGCTCCGAAGGGTCTTCTCAATCGGATGCCCAATAATCACGTTTCCTTCAATAATCGTTCCAGCGCCTATCATAGATCTTCCTAGAACTATTGAGTCGCCAACGTGCCCTTCGATTATTGCATTTTTAGATATGAAACGAATCATCTCTGTCACATTATCTCCTTAACGGAAAGATCATTTAAGATTATGTACTCCCAATCTAGGCAGGCTGGAGTCATGAAAAAACAAGGGAATAGGCATATATATCCATGGCATATTTCAAGTTATTATTAGTGAAGGGGGATGAGGAGACCGAAGGGTGAAACGCAGAGGATGCTCAGAGCGGTGGCTGTTCTCCTTCGGAATACAACGTGGAAATGTGGGAGAATTGAAAGATTAGTTATAGGCTATCTCCAAAATCATCTGCGAAAGGATGGAAGACGCTGGTCTCGAATAAAAGATATGATCCAGCATTTTAAGTTGCAGGGTAAGCAGAGAAGCGAATTCTTTGATGCTCTTAAACGGCTGGAGAGGAGACGTATAATAAGAATCGAAGTCATATAATCTTCTGGCGGCAACCTCTAAATATGCCGCTTACTTCTTACTGCTTACCTTAATCTGATGTATTTGCTCTCTCCTCTTTTTCTCAGCCTGCTCTCTAAGCCATCTTGCTGTCTCTTTCATTACCGGATGCTCTGATACATCTACTACTGGTATTTCTAGGCCACTGACTTTTATTGAAGGCGAATACTTCGGCATTAACGTAAAGTGAACAGAACTCCAGTAAATTCTTCCTTTCAAGTAATTATCCATAAGGTCATTTGTATCAGGAGTAAGTGGAAAATATATGAAGAGAACTCCTTCAGCCCAGTACGCTACAACCGGGAGGCCTGAGTGTATAACTCTAGCGAACATTTGACTTAAATTATCCTTTGAGAATTGGAAGTAGTCAAGGATAACTATCTCCTTGGGAGGCTGATATATTATCTTAATTCTATTCTTCCCAGCCACCTCCAAGACTCTCCCGAGAGTTCTTGTTTATTCCCTTATGCAAATCTCTACTTCGAATTAGGAATGTTATCTTGACTTAAATTTGTTTCGCGGATTAGTAAATTGTATTGAGGATTTTATGGCATATGTTTCATTAAACCTGATTAAAAGTATATTTTTTATGCATATATAATTTAAATTGTTATGTTAATTTTAACCTCCGTTTTCAAGTGTATACATTTGTTTTACAAGAAGATTATTTTCATTAAACAGCCATCTCTAAAAAATGTTGATACCGACCTCTCTCTAAAAATAGACTCAAAACATAGTATTACAAATACCGTTTAAAAAGGTGTAAAATAAATGTCATACAAGGAAAAACCACGGATTCTTCACGCCGCTGTTCAAGTAGCGTTGGCTCTAATAATGGCGGCCTTAACAATGTCAACTTACACATGGGATTTCATCGCACGTACAACAGCAGAAGTGCTTAAGATCGCTGGAATAAAGACTGCCTATGTAAGTGACCTCTTCTTGCTTTATGTTAGATTATTAGATGGCAAGGTTGTTGGCTTCAGGGTTCTTTTAGAATGTTCGGGCCTCATCACCCTCATTATATTCACTTTTATTTCAGCCCTAACCATAGGGCTGTTTAGCGGAAGCTTAAAAGTTAAGCTTGCTTGGTTTGTTATGAGCATAATTGTATGCTTCTCTTGGAATATTTTCCGCCTTATCTCCGTAATCGCCGTTGCATATAGCTTTGGCTATTCAGCCTTCGAAGTAATCCACTACATCTTCGCGCCCACAATGGATTTCATCTGCATCATCTCTCTCTGGTCTATTGGACTCTCTTGGATGAGAAGGGGGGCGGAAGCATGATCTTCACAGCGATAACTGGGGTCTTGATGGTCTTCATGATTGCATACATGTTCCGTCACCTCATATTTACGTATCAAGCATTATTTAGCAAGCCGCAACGATTCTTGGAATCATTTAGGAGAACTATCGGCGTGTACACGCCGGTTGTAAGCATTCTTATACCTGCACATAATGAGGAGCTCGTGATTGGAAAGATACTTGAAAGGATGACGGAGCTCACGTATCCGAAGGACAAGCTTGAAGTTATAGTTATAGATGATGGCTCAACCGATGCTACTGGAAAGATAGCTGATGAATACGCCGAAAA
>JAGGZB010000110.1 GCA_021162225.1 Candidatus Bathyarchaeota archaeon
GAACAAAAATATAATATCAAAAATTATATTCTTTCTAGATTTTTGAGTGATGGCAAATGAAGGGCGTCGACCTCTGGAAGAAGTACTGCAGCTTTTATGAAAAGGATTTTTCAGAGCATGTAGAGTATAGCAAGACTAGAATGAAGCGATACTTCGAAAAGTGGAGAAGAACGGATCTTGCGAAGATTTTATGCCAGAAGAGACCGGGAGACTTCCGAGAAGTTCCACTGACGAGATACGACGACTATCCTATGCTTAAAGAGTTTGGGCAGAAGGTGTTGGAGGCTTCTAAAAAAACGCCTAGGAAACCTGGTGAGCTCTTCAAGGAATATTATGATCGTATCGGCCGAAAGTTTGGATTAGCTCTCAACAAGTACATGGCTGAGCCATTCTATTTATGCATGAGGACTACTGGAACAACCGGGTCTGGAAAATGGATAGTTCATGGAGAAACTTTTTGGAAGAACTTTGTGGAGTCTTCGGTGGCTGTAGCCATTCTTTCAGCTAGTGATAGCTGGGGAGAAACGAAGGTAAGAGCTGGAGATAAAGCTCTAAATCTATGTTCTCCGATACCGCTGATTTCCGGATGGGGAGCATGGGCCACAAAAACAGTATTCAAGCTTGTTCCACCGATAAAGGTTGCAGATAACCTGGACGTAAAAGAAAAATTCAATTTCCTATTGAAGGTAATTGAGAAAGGTGAGAAAATCTCTCTAGGCGGCGGTATAGGTTCATTGTTTTATATGATATGTAAATACTTCCTTGACCCGGAAGAATTTTATAGAGAATACTATTACTCTCTAGGCCCCGGCTTAAAAAAGATACTTCTTTATCTAAAGATATTAGAATGTAAGTTAAGCAGTGCGAAAAAGAAGAGAATAACTGATATATTGCCATTAAAGGGAGTGCTTGTAGCCGGCGCGGAATCAAAGCTTTATCTTGAATTCTTTAAGGAAGAGCTCGGCTTAGAGCCATTACATATTTATGGCTCAACTGAGGCTGGGCCGATAATGAGGGGAGATCCAGATAGAAAGACGGATTTGATCCCGGATCTAAGAACGTGTTACTTGGAGTTCCAAATGGAAAGCGGAGAGGTAAAGGAGATAGATGAATTAAAGAAGGGAGAAGTCTACAATGTGACAGTGACTACTTATGGCTCTATCCTCTTCAGATACGTTATGGATGACCTGGTTAGAGTCGTCGACTTCAGAGATGACGGTATGCCAATTTTTTCATTCGAGGGGAGAAAGAAGACGGTGCTAAAACTTTACGGTCGTTATGTTATAACTCCAAGGGTTATTGTAGATGCCCTCTATGACGCTGGCTTAAGATCCTCCGATAAATGGGCTGTAACGAAGATCATGAAGCCTAAGGAGCGTCTTTGCTTCCTTATGGAGAAGACCTGGCCATATTCTGAACGTGAAGCTGAAAAGATAATATTTAAGTCTCTAATGAAGATTGACGAAACCATACCGCAGCGAGGCGATACTCTGAAAAACTTTCTCTCAGACTTCAGAATAAAAGACCCATCTGAGGTGGTTAAGGTCATGTATTTGAAGCCCGGAGCTTTCTTGAGGTACTCGATGATTAAGGCTAAGGAGGGCGCTCCAATCGGACAATATAAACCTCCGAAGATAATACCTCCAGAGAGGCATGATATATATGAGACTCTTATCAGCGCGTAAATTTTTATAAAAATCTAGAATTGGGACCATTTTAGTCTTAAAATCTCACCCCTAATTCTAGAGCTTAGGTCCTCCACGGCTAAGGTTAAAGAGAGAAATATGGCCAAGATGTACAGAATAATGGTTGCTGTGCGTAGAGAAGTCGGCGGCAAGAATCCTTCAAGCTCGATTGCTACTCTAAGAAGGGACACTCCACTCAATAATGTATAGGCTATATAATTGTCGATTATTAGTAGGATTATTGGCACCATAATGTAAGCTAGAAGAATGGATAGTGGTATCCATGGCATAGGCTTTACTATGAATTCATATGTTGGAGAATCTGCTTTCATAAGAGGAGAGAGTTCTCCGTAAGTGATTAAGCTAAGACTAGCTATGAAGATCTTAGCAGCGATGATTTTATAATCATTCATTCGCTCTCACCTTAACTAGTCTTAAATCATTGACTGACTCAACGAAGTTCTTTTCTCTCCTTTTCAATTTAATCCCTATTTTAGAGTAGAGAGTTTCCAGTATTAGATCCTCAATTATTACAGCTCCTGATCCCAAGATTTTAGGTAGCGTCTCATCAAAGAGCCTTAATCTTTCATCTATACTTAAGTGATTGTATTCGTCAAAGTAGCTGAGCAACATATCAGCTACTTCATCGTCGAACACGTTTCTAATAACCTCATTTACAGTTTCTAAGATTAATTTCTCAAGTTTCAGCATTACAGTCCGCCGTGCCTAAGTTTTCGAATACGGGTTTCTATCCACTTCTTTACTTTTTCTTCAGTCATCTTCTCCATGTTTCTCTGTTCATCAAGCTTCTGCTTCACTACGTCTAGAAGTTTCTGTACGCTCACTGGCTTGATGAGATATGCATCCGCTCCGAAGTTGAGAGACTTAATGGCGTTCTCTAGGTCAGGATAGCCTGTTACCATTATCTTTATCATTTCTGGAAAAGTTTCATGCATCTTTCTCAATAGTTCTGTACCTTCTATATCTGGAAGCTTAATATCTAACAATACAAGATTGTAGAAGTTTCTTCTAGCCTTCTCTATGGCTTCAAGTCCGGTTCTCGCGATGTCGGTTTCGTATCCTTCAAGCCTTAATATTCTTTCTAAATTTCTGAGGATATCCTCGTCGTCATCTACGATTAATAAACGGTCTCTGCTCAACGGCTTCTCACCGGTGATTCTATTTTACCTATCAATCAAGCGATAACTCGTATGAAACTTGAAATAATATAGAAGTTGTGAATTAGATGTACATATTTGAAGATAGTACTCATCTTATCTGAAAGATATCTTTTCATAAAATCAATTCTCCCAGCGGATTACCGAGTGTTCCAAAAATTCTTTTTTGCAATAACATTACTGTCTGGATTCTCCATCTTTCCATAACTCATTAAATGCCTCTGAAAGTTTTCTTGATAATTTTTTGTTGTGAAATGCAAATGCAAAAGAGTATTCCCTGTTTATCGGAGTTAAAACCTCAATTAAGGAGTATTCTTCGTCAACTACTAGGAACGACTGGGGCAAGTTTGCATATTTTATTTCAAAGAGTGAAGACTTCAAGATGTTAGATAGGTCTCCTGGTATTTCGTTGCTGGCAAGCAGGAAATTTAAGAATGATTGAGATAAACGGGAAATTTTCAGTTCCTTATCAAGCAAGCAACACACTTTAACTCTTCTCTGAGCTGCTGCTAGGCAAGCCTCTATCAAGCGTATGTCGTAGTGTTTACATGAAAATAGAATCTCCTTTTTTGACTTGTTTATCTGCCATATTGCTTCTTGAACAGTTTTTTCCCATTTATCTATTACCTTCGTAGATCCGAAAATGTCAGTTAAGTATCCACTTGGTATTAGCTCTACATCTTTAAGTATCACCCTGATGATTTCTTCAGCCTCCTCTGCGGATAGATTCTTCACCTTCAATATCCTATCAATCAAGCTTAGTTTATCCTCGTATTCCACAGCATTTCTTAATACTTCTATTAGACTATAGAATATTTTTCCAAGAGTTGTATGAGTATATCTGCCATCTTCTTTCTCAATTAATCCGGCATCTATAAGCCTCTTAAGATTTGTATAGTATCTCTTTTGAGTTAAGTCCAACTTTTTTATGGTTTGTGTGGAGCTCTCTATTCCATCTTTTGCTACATAAAAAATCTTTAGTGCATCCACACTGGAAACAGCGGAGAGAATTTCTTCAACACTCCTGAAGATGTACTCTCGGGATTCTTCCTCGTGAATCTGCACAAGGTAAGATGGAGGGCTCATGGATGATTTCCTTCCAATTATCTGCTTCATTTTCTATTATGCTCCTAGAGCCCGCTAGATATGGACGATTTTATCTCGTTGGTTTCTCATTTCATTCCGGCTACTGAATTAACTCTGCCCTTTCAGACTGTCCAACTCAAGTTTAAGCACGTATATATAAAAAGAGTTAGAAGATTTTTTTCATATTTCAAATACATATATGAAATATAAGAAATTATCCTGTTTTCTTCTGCTTTTTCTTTTCCGAAGGCTTCTCGATAATCTTCATGTTAATCTGCGCAGTATCTTCTGTGATGGTGTTTCCTCTGACTGTTTTTCTTATTCTCTTTCCTTTTCCCTTAGGTTTGTAACCTACGCCCCCACTAACTAGTATTCTGGTTTTAATTCCACCGTGGATGTCAGGTCGCATTGGAAATCCTGAACTATCAGTCCCTCCTGTTATGAGAACCTTATGTCCCGTAAGCCCAACAACTGCACCGTCTAAAACGTCGCCGATCTTCTTTCCGATCAGTGGGACGGCACGATCTCCTTCAAGATCTATGCTCTTCGCCTTTCCAGTTTCCGGATCGGAGATTACAACCTTAAACTTAGCCATGGCCCTTTTCCTCTGTCGCTAGAGATTTTGAGATTATGAAATAGTACACCATTTTATAAGCATTCGCATTTTAATAATGCCCAGTAAGCATACAGGCGCAAAGATCGGTGGAGTGAGTCTCCCTTTTTCAGATTCTTTGCGTTTCTCCTCGGTCATCACGTCGTGTTCGTAGATTCTAAAATTGTTTGAGAGAAGAAATTCTCGGTATTTTCTCGAGGAAGCGATATAATCAGTTTTTGTAAGGTTTTCGTACTGGATGGTTAAGTGAGTAATTAATGCCGCTTCTCTTATAGCGCTTAAGGGGTTACCTTGATTACTACATGTCAGATCTACTGGTAGCCATCCCCAAGGAGGAACGTAAACCACTGCCCATCCGTGCCAGCCTATTCTTGTTAGTCTTAGCACCAAATGGCCTCCCCAATAGGATCTCTCTAAGTCTCGTTGAGGAATATAAATACATCCGAGC
>JAGGZB010000170.1 GCA_021162225.1 Candidatus Bathyarchaeota archaeon
CTAAGGAACTGAATAACAGGTTTGGCCCGATATTCAGAGTAAGCAACTACGCGGTGAGAATAGTTACCGAGGAGCCATATGCCCATGAAGTGCTTAAGGAATTTAGGGACTCTGAGAAGGGCTTTCCAGTCGTAACTACTACAGTCGATCTCCTGAGCACAGGAATAGATGTGCCGCCTGTTAGGAACATAGTGTTCTTAAGGCCGATAAACTCAAAGGTCGTGTTCCACCAAATCATCGGGAGGGGGAGTAGGATAGACGAGCACTCCAAGAAGTATATGTTCAGGATAATCGACTATACTAACGCTACGAGGCTCTTCGATGAGTGGGATCTCCCTGCTGAGGCTGGTAAGCGATACGAGGGCCCCTCGGACTGGTACTTAGCGTGTAGGATAGTCGATGCGGAGACCGGTAGACCCGTAGCCAAAGCTTCAATCGTTGCCATTCCAGCGCCAAGCAAGCCGATCACGGTCAGGACAGACGATACCGGCTTCCTCTTGTTGAGAAACATGCCTCGGGGTAGCGTTAAGATAGACGTTTCCGCGAGCGGCTACAAGAAGAAGGAAACGGCCATCCCGACCTTTCCGTCTCCAGATAAGTCGGTTACCGTTACCCTTGAGAGAGAGACTAGGGAAAGAAAGGAGCTCATAAGGGCCGAGAACGTCGACGTATACATAGCTGAGGAAGGAATAGTGAAAGTCGATGTTCTCGGGAACGAGTTAATAGAAGCAGAGTACATACAATACTGCAAGAACGGATTGATAAAGAGAATCGCAACTCTGAAGCAACTGAAGGAGATATGGATGGATCGTAAGAGGAGGCGCAAATTCAAGGAAGAGCTCAAGAGTATGGGAATAGATCTTAACGTGCTTTCGAAGCTCTTGAAGAAATCTGACGTCGATGAGTTCGATTTAATTGCGCATCTGCTCTTCAACACCCCGCTCGTGAGCAGAGATGAGAGGGCAAGGGCGCTTCTGGACATGAAGAAGGAAATCCTAGAGAGATATGGTGGACGCGCTAGGGAAGTGATCCTCGAGCTGGTCGACAGATATAAGATGGCAGGAATAGACGAGATAACTGATCCGAAGGTTTTCAGAACGCCGCCCTTCGATAGAATGGGTGCCCTCAAGGGAGTTATAGAGCTCTTCGGGGGATTGGAGGAGCTTAAGAGGGTTATACAGGATATAGAGATGGGTCTTTATCCCGAATTCGGAGATCTAGGATTGGGGGTGGAGAGAGGTGGATAGACGAGAACTTGCGAGAAAGATAGAGCAGGTATGCGAGATAATGCGGAGGGATGGGCTTACCATACTGGGTTACATGGAGCAGTTATCCTGGCTCATATTCCTCAAGGTGTTCGAGGACCTAGAGAAGGAGTTTAGGCTCGAGGCAGAGTTCGAGGGCAGGAAGTATGAGCCCATAATTGATCCGAAGTATAGCTGGTCAAGCTGGGCTAAGAAGGACATGAGGGCCGACGAACTAAGGGACTTCATAGAGAAGGAATTGCTTCCATATCTCCGCTCGCTTCACGGTACTAAGGAAAGGGATCTCATAGCTAGGGTCTTCTCGGAGGTAAGGCAGAGAATGCGAGACCCATTTAACCTGAAGGAGGTCATAATGATGCTCGACGACATAGATTTCACGAATCCAGAGGACTCCCATAGCCTCTCACAGGTCTATGAAGAATTGCTGATGATGATGGGCAGAGAGGGAGGGGCTGCTGGAGAGTACTACACTCCTAGGCCGATAGTTAGGCTCATGGTCAAGATCGTGAACCCGAGGATCGGCGAGACTGTGTTCGACCCATTCGCTGGTTCCTGCGGCTTCCTAGTGGAATCGTTCAGGCACATGAAAGAGCAACGTAGTCTGACAACAGAGGAGTATGCCTTTCTCCTAGAGAAGACGTTTTATGGCCAAGAGCTTAAGGGTCTACCTTACCTCATAGGGGTGATGAACTGCATTTTACACGGTCTTCTCCTACCGAACATAGAGCGGAGAGATACCTTCGAGGAAAACATCGTAATTACCCCAAAGACGAGGTTCGACGTGATCCTAACCAATCCACCCTTTGGAGGAAAAGTTGCTAAACACTTACAGGATAATCTCCCAGTGAAGACCAGTTCTACGGAACTAGCGGCATTAGAGTACTGCATGAGGAAGCTCAACAAGGGTGGCAGATGCGGAATAGTGTTGCCTGAAGGTGTTCTGTTCAGAGGAGGAGCCTATAAGAGGGTGAAGATGGAGCTACTCAGAAACTTTAACGTTCACACCATAATAAGTCTCCCTACCGGTACGTTCGCCCATATAGCACCTAAGGGCGGAACCGGGCCTAAAGCGAATCTAGTGTTCTTTGACAGGACAGAGCCGACGAAGGAGATCTGGTATTACGAGCTCCAAGGAAACTACACTAAAGCCAATCCAGTTAGAGATGAAGACTTGGAAGATTGTTTCGAAAAGTGGAAGAACAGAGAAATTTCTGAGAATTCATGGGCAGTTCCTGTTGAAGAGATAATAGAGCGAGACTATGACCTAACGGCGAGGAATCCCAATAAAGAAAAAGAAATCGTATATCCCGAGCCTGAAGAACTCGTAGAAAGTGTTCTTGAGAAAGAGAGACAAATCTTAGAGATATTACGTGAACTTCGCGAACTTTTGGGGCGATAACCATGGTAAAAAAGAACACTACCTTAGACGTCTTCATGAAAGGTAACGCAAAGGCGGAAAAACAAAAACAGGAAACGGAGACCGGAGGTCTATATCCACTTCCAGAAGGATGGAAATGGATGAGAGTAAAGAACGTGGCAAAACCATTGGGCGGTGGAACGCCATCCAAGAATAATCCAGAGTATTGGGGTGGTACTATTCCTTGGATTTCTCCTAAAGATATGCAAGCTTTTGAAATCTTTTATTCACAAGATTACATTACAGAAAAAGGGCTTGTTGAGAGTGCTACTAACCTTATCGAATCTAATTCAGTACTGATAGTCTTCCGCTCAGGAATCCTTAGAAGGAAAATACCCATAGCCATAAATCGTGTACCAGTAACTATAAACCAAGACCTCAAAGCATTGATACCTAAGAAAGCAATAATTATACCTGAGTTTTTAGCGTATTATCTTAAATCCATTGAGAATTATATTATAACGAGATGCGTTGAGAAAGGTGCTACTGTTCACAGGATAATCTCAAAACGGTTTTTTGAATTAGCAGTTCCTGTTCCTCCTTTGGAAGAACAAAAACGTATAGTTTCACGCTTAGAGCAGCTTGTTAGCAGAGTTGAAAAGGTTAAGAGGCTTAGAAAATCAGCCAAAGAAGAAACAGAAAAGATCATGCAAGTTGCCCTACATGAAGTCTTCAGTAGAGCTGAAGAAAAATGGGGGCTTACAAAGTTAACAAAAATCTGTAAAATTAATCCATCAAAAAGCGAAATAAAACACCTTCCTGACGATATACAAGTCTCATTTGTTCCAATGACCGCGGTCAGCGAGATCTCTGGAAGAATAGAAAAGCCAGAAGTTAGGTTGTTGGGCGAAGTTAGAAAGGGATATACCTATTTTAGGGAAAATGATGTGCTATTTGCAAAAATAACACCCTGTATGGAAAATGGAAAGGCTGCAATTGCAAGAAATCTAGTTAATGGAATAGGTTTCGGATCAACAGAATTCCATGTTTTAAGGCCTCTTGGTAGTGTACTCCCTGAATGGATTTTCTACTATATTCGACAGAAGTCATTTAGAGATTATGCAGCTAAGTATATGACTGGCAGTGTTGGACAACAAAGAGTACCGGTTCAATTCTTAAAAAATGTGAAAATTCCGCTTCCACCAATTGAAGAGCAAAAGAAGATGGTAGCATATCTATGTAGTATAAAAGAAACGGTAGAGTCTCTTAGGGAACTTCAACAGAGTACAGACGAAGAACTCGAACAACTCATCCCGGCAATTTTGGATAAAGCGTTTAAAGGGAGGTTATGAGAAGTGAGAGAAAAGATGAATTTCACTGATAAAACTCTCACATAAGTGAAATACTTAGTCTTTGATTGCATGCTTAACATTAAAAGACGATACGATCCTTGGTCAATTTTAGAGACTTATCTGTCGTTTTGCGAAAAAAGAGACGATCTAGAAAGTGAATGGAATGAACTGGTTAAAGAAGGATACGTCAAGAAACGGACTACTACTGGACGATCGGTGCATCCTTAGAACCAAAGACAAGGGAAGCTACAGGGAGGTTTCTCGAAAAGAAGGGTATAACTCTTGAATCCTGTTTGGCAGAAATTGATGAAGAAGCTGAAGATCAAACTAAGCTGGTTCTTCTGATTAAACTGGTTGTCCAAATCACGGAGTGGGAAGGAGAAAAATACATTTCATTCGTCGATTACGGCTGGGAAAGCGACGTGGGCCGATTCTGCGAGGAATTTGTAAAAAAGGGAATAATGTTCAGGCAAAGCACTAGCAGTAGAAAGCACTCCTACAGGAGATACTATCTAAGGACTTGGACATTTGATGCCAAGGACATCATAATCAACATCGTAAACAAGCGAATGAACGTAGAAGAACTTAGTAAAGAGGAGTGGAACCTACTCTCTTTACTTTTACTCTCGCCTAACTTGAAGTTGAAGTACGAAACGATAAGGAGTAACCTCCACGACCTTACTGAATCCGAGCTAAGAGAAGTAAATAGTGAAAACTTGGAGGGAGAAGAGAAGGGGGCTGGAAGGAGAAAGGAAGAGGTTCAAGAAGAGGAATCTAGAAGAAGAGAATGCTAAGAAAGATAACCGTCGGCCTATTTCCAAGATACATTAAAGAAAAACCGACAGAATAGAAAAGTGGGGGAGGCGGGCGGGAAATAAGCCGTTTTGAAAAGATTTTCATGGGCCAACGATTTTCTTTGACGCGGTCGGGCATATGCTTTGGTTGTCAATCCCATGCAAACGGGATTGAAAGGTTTTCAACGCGGCGGGTTATTCTATGCGGTTCGTTGGCCCGTGCGTCAATCCATTTTGAATGGGATTGAAAAGTCGTCAATCGTTGGCCCAGTTTTCAAAGAGGGCGTTGAATGTTGAAAAGTTTTCAACGATTTGTTGGCCCGGTTTTCAACGGGCTTAGATAAAAGGTTTTCGGAGGTGGACAAAATGTCCACCTCGAGGTGGACAGAATGTCTACCTGTTTTCCGGCCATTCTCGCGGAACTTCTTATAAACCATCATATTTGGATGAGCTTTGAGTTGCTACGAAGCTGGATCACGGCCAGCTAACTTTATCTCTTTGGACAGAATGGCAAGGCACGGCATTTAAGCTAGGAAAGGTATTAAGAACAGTTCATTACTGGTACATGTGAAGACATATGTCTCGAGAGAGAGATTTAGACAATTGTTTTGGAGCCCGGGAGGGGATTTGAACCCCTGTAGAGCGGGTCTGCAGCCCGCCGCCTAGCCGCTCGGCCACCCGGGCAG
>JAGGZB010000175.1 GCA_021162225.1 Candidatus Bathyarchaeota archaeon
ATAAGCTCAATCCCAACTTCTCCTATATCCCTCTCGATGTACCCACCGAAGGCCCTAAACTTCCTCCTTTCCAGGGGTTTAACCTCCAACTTCTCAAGTATCTTCCGTGGAATAACGCTGTACATGGATCCGGTGTCAACTATTCCTTCCAATTCTACGCTTCTTCTAGGAACCAGCGGATTGAAAATCCCAAACTTAACTTTAATAAATCCCACAGGAGATCACCGCTTCTAATAACTCTTCCAATTCGATTTAAAGATTTAGAGAGTAAAGATGACGTAATAAATGAGTCTTCGAGAAATGACGACTTGCTGATCTTCTTTCGGAAAAGCTAGCAAGATGAATCCTCATCATCACTTTTGTTCCTTGGTTTCTTCAAGTTAAATTGACCACTATATGTTTGATAGAAATTAATTAATGTCACATGATGAGTCAAAGAGATCTTTTGCGTGTTTAGCTATAAATCCTCAGTAGCTATTAGAAATACTCTGTTACCATTAAATTGGTGTGAGGGTGGAATTTGAACCCACGAACCCCTCGGAATAGGATACTCCATCTTTAGCCTTAGATCTTGAGTCCCCCATTTGATCGGTCCAGTTCATCCAATCATCTTTTCTGGCGGATTAGTGTTCCGATCTTCTCTCCGTTTATTGCCACAATATACATTCTTGGACCCTAGGAGCTCGTTGACGCCGTCAAGAGTGATAGAGATTCCTTAATAACCGCGGAGGATGGGCTGAAAGTTTTAGAGGTGATAGGCGCCGTCAATGAGTTAAGAAAGCCGGGAAACCAATGACCTAGCATGAGACCTCAAGCTTCTCATATATGCTGAAAGAAAGATATCTATAGCGGAGGAGTTGAGATTTGAAGAAGCTAAGAGTCGGACATGTTGGGGGAAGATCAGTCTATCCGCGTCTCTTCAATGCTCATCCCAGAACTGAAACCGTTGCCGTATGCGACATAAATCCTGCAGCCCTAGAGAATATGAGAGCTACGCTTGGTCTAAGCAAGTCTCAGTGTTTCCTAGACTATGATGAGTTCTTGAGGAAGGCAGATCTGGATGTAGTTGTTATAGCTACGCCGATACCTTTCCACGCTGAACAGGCGATTAAGGCTATGGAAAACGGGGCGCATGTTCTCTCAGAGGTTACAGCGGCGAACAGGATTGAAGACTGTGAGAGGCTAGTACGCACCGTCAAGAAGACAGGCGTGAAGTATATGTTGGCGGAGAATATGTGCTACTTCCACTTCATCCGCGAATGGACCAAGATCGTTCATGAGGGGAGACTTGGAAGAATCTACTATGCCGAAGGTGAGTACATCCATCAAGTTAGGGACTTAATCAGGGATCCCGTCACGGGTGAGCTGAAGTGGAGGGCTTATCGTCCACCTATACATTACATTTCTCATAGTTTAGGTCCGCTTTTGATGATGCTTGACGACCGCGTCGTTAAGGCGACCGGGGCGGGTAAGGAAAGATATACGATGCCGGATCTCGAAACAGTTGGAGCTATAGATATGCAAGTGGCACTCTTCAAAACCGAGAAGGGTGCTACGATAAAGATTCTGAGAAGCCAAGTCGTCGCGAGGGAACCGCCTTTTCATTACTTTGTGCTCTACGGGTCAAAAGGTTGCATAGAGAATACGGGATTCCGCTTGGGGGAGGAGTGGGGAGTTATGTATGTTGAAGACGAGGACAAAGCGGTTAGAAGAATTGAATGTCCAATCTCCAATCCGGAAGCTCCGGAGGAAGTGAAAAAGTTGGGTCATGGAACAAGCGAGTATTATCTGGTCAGAGACTTCGTAGAAGCTATAGTAAATGATAAGAAGCCTCCGATTGATGTGGTAAAGGGCGTCGACATGACTATTCCAGGAATCATTGCGCATGAAGCAGCAATGAAAGGCGAAGTCTGGCTTGACGTTCCACACTTCGAGTAGCTGAAGGTGAAGAGGCGAGATGAAGGTAGGATTCTCAACTGTTGATATTACGCCGCCTCTGGGATCCGAGGTTCCCGGAGACTTCATGAAGAGATTCTCCTATGATGTTCATGATCCCTTGCATGTGAAGGCCGCAGTATTTGAGAGTGAGGGAACTCGTGTAGCCTTAGTAAGTGTCGACGCGCTTTCAATAAAGGCTTCTACAGTTAATTCCGGAAGAGAACTCGCGGAGAAGATGACGGGCATACCAGCTGGTCATATAATGGTCGCTGCTACGCATACTCACAGCGGGGGGCCAACTGTAGAATGGACAAGCGACCAAAAAGAGATGATACGCCGCTCATCTAATCCAGAACTCATTAAGAAGCTACTTAAGACTGCTCCAGAGGCCGATCCGGAATATCTACGCTTCCTCTCATACAAGATAGCCTCAGCAGTTATGCTGGCGGACAAGCATAAGATCGACGCGAAATGCGCAGTTGGCATTGGAAAAGAGCCCACGGTCTCCTTCAATAGAAGGTTTAAGATGAAAAATGGAAGACAGATGACTCATCCCGGGAAGGGAAACCCCGATATAATTGAGCCCGCGGGACCTATAGACCCAGACGTTGGAGTTCTAAGCGCATGGAGTTTAGACGGTTCCTTTCTCGGATGCATAGTTAACTTCGCCTGTCACGGAACAACCATGAGCGGAGCCGGATACTCAGCTGACTGGCCATACTATCTAGATAAGACTATACGAAGCGTCATGGGATGGGACTCAACAGTCATCTTCCTTAACGGCGCATGCGGCGACATTACTCAAGTCGATAATCAGAGCATGAGGGAAAGTGAGTTCGGTGAAAAATGGTCAATGAGAGTTGGGCAGAAAGTCGGGGCGGAGGCTCTTAAAGTCATAGCCGATGCGGAGCCAGCTGATCTTAAACCAATAAAAGCAACGCGAAGATTCATTCGCATCGAGAAGAGAAAAGTTCCTCCTGAACGTCTAAGACAAGCCTACGAGATAGTTAACTCTGAGATACCACATAATGATCATCGATGGCTCTTCGCTAGAGACATAATTCTACTGAATGAGTGGGTCAAAATTGAACCTGCTGTTCAATGCGAGATTCAAGCAGTGCAGATAGGACCTGCTGTATTCATCTCTAATCCGGCTGAACTATTCTGTCAGCTCGGTTTAGAGATAAAATCTGCCTCGAAGTTCCCCTTCACCTTCGTAGTAGAGCTGGCGAATGGATGCATAGGATACGTTCCCACCGAGGAAGCTATGGGCCCGTCTGGTGGAGGATACGAGGTGAGGATGGGAATGCATAGTTTCCTAATTCCATCAGCGGGCAGAATGATAGTTGACGAAAGTATTAAACTCGTTAACAGCCTAACTCCGGGGAAAGTTCCTGAAGCGCCGAAGGTCAGTGAAGTAGGCAGGCCATGGAGCTACGGTTCAGTCGGCCCTGAAGAAGTCTAGCTCCGAATAACATCTTTCAAACCAAGCACATCTGAGATTCTCTATACCGAAAAGCTTAATGCCGCCCAAGGATATTTTTTCTTGTGTGTGAATATTAATGACTGAGATTTTTGAGCATACTATTTATGATTTTCTTAGGGAGCGAGGAGGTTCAGCAACTAAGAGCGAGATCTACGCCGCTTTGGGCAGTGACGCTGACTCGAAGAAAGCAATTGACGAAAGGCTTAGGATGATGGAACGCTTCGGATTAGTCTCTATAGAAGGCGAGAAAGTAAAGATAAAGTAGTGTAAATGTGAACTAAAGGGTCAACAATTTCATGGACGCCTAGCTTCCTAAGCTTGTTATTGATGAGTAGCGATGGCTCAAATTACATATATCCTTTCTGTCTTTCAATAAGTCTATGCAGAATCCTTTGATCGATCTTCATACCTCTTTTTAAGGCTCTTTCAACATTCGCTATTTCCTTTAACGTTGAACCGACCGCGGTTTTGGTTAAATCCGCATATGAGATTGCTTCCCGTGATCTCTTCATTAAATCGCTTGCATGCAGATATCCTAAGGCAAGTCGGTAATTATTTAAGCCCCTTATCAACCAGCCCATCTTCTCCGTAGAGCTATCTGCCATTTTTCCTTCATTCAGAAATGACAACGCTCGATTGAGCATCTCCAAACCCATCTGTCGATTAAACTTTAAAGCTTCATCAGATGATTGCTTTTCTATTTCCTTCTCCGCTTTATTGAAGACCTCGCGACTTCCATAAATAAGTGAAGAGTCCCTGATTATGCTTGTTAACAAGTAATCATGAAGCCTTACTCTTCTTTCGAACTCCCGAATCTCAAAGAGGTTTGCGTGAATCCTCTTGCCAAGCATACGCTCTAAACTCTTCAGCCCGTCTAGGATGGTTGGTCTTTCACTCTCGTCTTCGTGGATGATGAGTAGATCGATGTCGCTAAATGTATCATAATCTCCTCTTCTATGTGATCCGAAAAGAGCAGTGAAGAATATGTG
>JAGGZB010000070.1 GCA_021162225.1 Candidatus Bathyarchaeota archaeon
ATATATGTTCCATTACCATAATCTTTAAGCAGATAATCGTCGCTTGTTGAGGCGTCTCTCCATATCCCGCTGAAAGTCTTATAATAGACTGTTATGTTCCTGCAGAGGGCAGGTGAGCCCTCATTGAAGAGATGTATCGTAACATTAACCACATGTGACCCCGAGATCCATTTTGAGACCGCACTGATCTCAGTATAAGTTGTGATGTTAATAGAGTAGGCGACATCTGCTTCTCCGCTATTGTCGGATAGGCTGAGCGAAAAATCAACTTCAGCGCTTGATATGCCTAAGCCGTCCGTCCCCCAGTGCATCCATAGTCCAGACGAGTATGGTGAATCTTCGCATAACTCGTAACTTAATGAACATTTCCCCGCGTAGTAATGGGACTCAACGAAGGATCTCCATCTCTGAAGATTAATCCTCAACGTCTTGTTCTCTCCTCCGCTGGAAATATTTGCAAGGCTTCCAACTACGAGATTTCGCGAGCCCATCTTAACGTTTCTAATGAAGCCATTAAGCCCCAAGGACCGATCAGCAGAGGATACGCTCTGACTCGTCTCGTAAACATAAAGCATCAAGGAGGATATGGTAAGGGCTATCGCCAAAGCGGCTATGAGAAGAACCTGACCAGAATTATTCCTTGACATATCCATCACTTCATCCACGATAGTTGAAGTCTAATCACATAAAATCGGAAATTCGATCGATCGACGAGTATATATTGAATCGAAGCGACGCATTTACTATTGATCACCCCGCTGGAAACTGGGCGGTCATTAAGTATATTCGATTCTTCATCGTAGACTGTAAGGTTGAAAGATACGCCGAGAGGCAACGTTACTGAGAGCCTATCTGCAATCTCAGCCCAGTTTCTCTCACTGATCAGTCTTCCGAGATCTCCATCTCTGTCAAGCTGAACGAGAACGTTTAGGCCCATGGTGTACAGAACGTCATAATCACTTAAGTTGTCATATGACATATAGATGGGCCTCGTCAGCAATAAAGCAGCGAATACAACTGCGACTGCGAGGAGAGCTTCTAAAGTGCGCACCTGCCCCTTTTTATTCATAAGGATCTTCATGATCTCCAAAGGATCACCTCGCATTCATAGATTGCAGAGTTAATTGTAACGAGAAAGCGAGATGAGAACGAATCTGCCAGCTGATATTTGCTGGTGAAGCCTAATCCGAAGTCTAGGGGGATTTGAGGGTAAGAAACCCACTCTGCGAAACACTCCGATGAGCTCGCGTTCAATCCGGTTCCAACAAGGATCATGAGGCTTTCATCCAGAATCTTCGGAATAATGAAGTACTGGGTTGCCGAGTTTCCTTCAGTCTCCGTCAGATTAAATACATAATTATAGGTGAAGACCATGGCATGCAGAATCTTATTAGAAGAATTTAGGTCGGCTCTTAATGTATAATTTAATGGACTAAGTAGAGCGTATTTTCCCTCGAAACTGGGCGGATTTACTGAGTTATGCGCAAAACGATGGACAGTATATGAGAGCACCTTCGGCTCTGCCTCAGCGAAGACTATCAATAGGGCAGTTCCGCTTAGGCTCTTCGGCAATGAAAATTCGATTAATCCTTCGCCTAAGCTTGAAGTCTGAGAGGAGCAGCTAACAACGTAATCTTCTATTACAGCGTAGCACTTTAGAGAGGCCTTAATTGGGAAATTGGATCTCTCAGCTACGATGTTAAATCGGTATGTTATGTCGGAATCGTTTTCCTCTCTTGACATCAGATTCACGGTGATGTTAAATAAGGATTTAATTATGATTCTAAATGGCTTATCTTTCACGTTTAACGAGTTGAATGCCTCGAGGAAGCTTAGGTTATACACGTTCTTCTCGTTCAGCCGTGTAACTTTGTCAATATCAAGTTCAAAAGGCACTGGAGAGTTCTCCCTCGCCAACCCGAAGATAACCATGGACTCGTTAACGTTTGATCCCCAAGAAGCGGGCGTTCCATCTTCAATGAGCATATATTCCGCCAGAATTAGATTTGCTTCCACTTCATGATGAGAAGCCTGGTATTTGAGAAAAGGCTGAATAGCCACGAATACGCTGGCCATCGAGGCTAGGGCCAGGCAGATCATGATTGACGATGCGAGCAGCGTATCAAGCGAAGTAACTGGCATTTCACAATATCCCCATTACTAAGTCAATAATATTCTGTGAGAGGAGGAGAGATACAAGTGCGGTGAAAGATAGGAGGATCGAGTATTTGAATCCGGCTGCGAAGGCTCCCTGAGTAACTTTACCTATGAAGAATCCTGAAAGCCATGACTGGAAGATTATTGCGCATGAAAATAGGGCCATCTGTGACTCGAGAGTCGGCAATGCGGGTCCGCTTACGCCTATTGTTGGAAGATGTGTGACTACGTAGAACGTGAACGTGAACGTTAATGCCATGAGGATGGTCCAGATAAAAGGCAGTATTACATAGGGTTTCAGCATCTCTCTTTTATTCTTCTCAATATCTCGGATCTTCTCGCTGTATGATGCTAGGAGATCGAGAGCTTCAGCTGGTCCACCGCCCACCTCTATTGTCTCAATCAATATTAGAAAATCCATTAGGACAGGCCAGCTTCTAAGACGGCTTTTCAGGTCTGTGAAGATGCTTCTTAGCGGAACTCCCCATTCGATCTGATTCACTATTCGCTTTAGGATCTCTCCAAAGACGCCATAGCCCTTTCTCGTCGCTGCTTGAAACATGCTCTTTTCAGGGGGCATCCCCGTCTTTCTGTTCTCGCTTACATCCCGAAGGAAACTTGGTATTGACTCTTCAGCTTTAAGATTGACCTTTATGATCCTTGAATATTCAATCGCGGGGAAAATGGAAACTAAAGAAAGAGAGAGCATGGTTATGATTGGCACTACATAATTCAGCAGTGATCCTATGTGAATGAAAGGCAACGTGGCGTTAATCGTCTCTTGAATGGAAGAGATTGAGGAGACAAAAGCTTCCCTTATTTCCGGAACTAGGAAGACTCCCAGCAGCATAGCCAGCCCCATAATCGCTGATGGAATAGCCTTCAAGTAGATGCGCTTTATATTAATCAGTGTGCCTCTCCGAGATAGATGCGCGAAAGCCATAAAGACGACGGAGGCTAGAGGCATGAAAAAGAAGAGCACGAGATATACAAGTATTTGTCCATTGAAGACGAATCCTAGAGTGGCTGAGAAGGATGACAAAGAGACAACGGCGATGAGGATGTAGACGCTCATTAGGACCAGTAACACAGCCATGTATGCTTCTACAAGGGTCTCCAGTCTCTCAATTGAACGAACTGCGGCAGCCGCCCGAATATCGAAGATCGATTTTAGCTTGCTTTTCAGATAATTTGTTACGCTTCCGCCGCTTTTAACTGTAGAGACGTAGCCCCTCAGGAAATCTCCGTAATTCTCTGAGATCGTCTCTTCCGCCCTCTCCTGCATTGCAGATAGGGGATCAATGTTCAATACCTCAACTCGTCTGACTATCTCGTTCGATTCTTTCTGTATGAATGGAAGGAGATCAACAAACCTTAACCTTTTAAAGCTCTCGTAGGGAGAGACGCCGCAGGAAGCCATGAGAGTAATAAGCATAAATGCGAAGGGGAGCTCTTCATCCTCGGCCCTTTCAGATCTAAGCCGAAGCTTCATTTAGACTCCTCCCATACTCATCGCTTCTTCATAGACCGCTTCGGGATCATTGTAAAATCTTGTGAGAAACTTTGCGATTCTCCGGCAGCTCCTCACGTTCTTCGCTAATAAGTATCTGAGCACATTCTTCCGCCGTTCAAATTCCTCATGAACATACTCTACTGGAAGACCCCATTTATCAGCTATTTTGGCGAACAAATAGCTATTTTGAAGATCGTCGATGTACTCGTCAGATGAACTGTCCCATATAAAGACATCGTGAATCCGCTTAGCGTCTATGATCTCCGAGACCTTGACGAACTTTCTTCTAGAGCGGCGCCGCTCATAACCGACTAAGATGGGGGCCTTAACATGCTTAACTGAGATCACACAGTTCATCAGTGGAATGATGTTGTCCGGTATGTTCATAGGAGGCTGTGTCAGCCTTTTTATGGCTGTTTCAGCATCTTCAGCGTGCATAGTGCAGAGCCCGCCATGTCCAGTGGCTAGGGCTTGAAAAAGAACATAT
The DNA here is from genome assembly GCA_021162225.1 of Candidatus Bathyarchaeota archaeon. Lineage (GTDB taxonomy): Archaea > Thermoproteota > Bathyarchaeia > Bathyarchaeales > DTEX01 > B63. The sequence continues at coordinate 4,158 of JAGGZB010000070.1, forward strand.
GCTTCCTCGCCCCGAACCTCTCCTACGATTATCCAGTCAGGCCTATGCCGCACAGCCGCCTTTATCAGGCTATAGAGGGAGATCTCTCCGGCGCCTTCCACGCCGAAGCCTGCACGCGCAATTGTTGAAACCCAGTTATCCCTTAAAAGATTTATTTCAGCGACTTCTTCTACTGTTATTATCTTTTGTTCGGGATGAATCAAGCTGGCAATAGCGTTCAGCGCCGTCGTCTTGCCCGCGCCAGTAGCGCCTATTATCATCGATGAGAACTTATTCTCGCATAGAAGCCAAAGATACGTTGCAACCTCTAGGCTGATAGTCTCGTTATTGATTAAGTCAATGATTGATAGTGGATCTTCTCTAAACTTTCTTATTGTGAAGCTTGTTCCTAAGGGGGTAACTTCATTCCTATAATAGACGGCGAGTCTATGCTTTCCAGGCAGAGTAGCATCGACGGTTGGATACGCTACGCTGACATGTTTTCCTGCTCTATGAACCAGCTTCATAACGAAATTGTCTAACTCTTCCTTATCGTCAAAGTATATGTTGGTCTTTATGTTCTCGTATTTTCTATGCCAGAGATACACGGGTCTACCAACGCCGCTGCAGCTTATATCTTCTATATTCGGATCAGCCATTAAGGGATCTATCTTTCCATATCCAGCTATGTCTCTCTCCAAGTAATACTCGATCTTCCTCATGCTGATGCTCGATAGACCCTTCAATAAGTTCTTGTGCTTCTCAATAATCTTGGGAAATTGTCTCCTGAATGATTCCAGAGGGCTTTCTTCTTCTAGCGGAGCTTCGAGACTTGCCTCTAGAATCTCCTTTATCTTTGCATACATCTCTTTCTCTTGATTATCGAGCGGAATCTCGTCTACAATATAAGAAATATCGCCAGTATCTTTCTCCTTGATTATTAGGGCGTAGGAGAATGGAGGCTTTAAGGGATAATTGTCGAGGACTTGAATATCATCGGAGACTGGTTCTCGCTTAACTTTTAATGCGGCTATCAAATCCTCTACTGAAAGCTCCTCACGTAATTCCTTTCTTTCCTTCTTTTTCTTATGCTTCGGCATCATCTTTCCTCCCCAACACTATTTGGGGAACATCACCCTTAATCGAGCAGTTAAGTTGAGCTATTGAGTATCGGCTCTCGAAGGTTCCGGAGGCAGATATCTTTCTAGGCAGATAGATGCGGCATTCCCATCCTTCTGTTCTAGAGTTGATACCGAAACCTCCTTCTATCCACGCCGAGGAAGAGTCATTAGCTATTCGAATCCAATAATACTGATTTCCGATCCTTGATGGCATCTGGAATTTCAGAGTTAACGTGGCGTTGTTTTCTGTGAGAAGTAATAACGCGTAGGCGACTTTAGACTCGATCCTCTCTAACACATTTTTAAGTTCTTTTATCTCAGATGACCGCTTTAGCAGTCCACAGTATGAATTTATTGACGCCGTTAATATTATGCCAATAATAGATAACGCCAACAGAGAATGAAGGTAATCAATAGAGTTTGAGGGCATTATACGCTTACCTCCTCCACCTTCACGTTACAAACGAATATCTCAAGCCTAACAAAAGTGAAAGTCTCTCCGCTTGAAAGCGGCAGGGCAACCTCCTTAGTTTTCCCATCAATTGTCACTTTGATGATGGCTGAGGGAACTGGTTCTGTCAAATTATATGTCTTAACGCAACTTGCAATATTCAAGCAACGAATCCTCAATCGGAATCCACCAGTAAAGAGAAGATCCTCTGAAGAGTTCAGGTTAATAATGAATATTCTAATGACGTTTATTTGCCCATTCTGCGAGGAACTGGTGAAAGAAGTTACGAGGGGACGGTAACCCAGGTAGATCTCTTGGGAGCCATTATGAACCCGTATGTACATTTGAGCCATTCCTAGAAAGCTCTGATTCACAACTGGATTAGCATCGCCACGCAGATACGATCCGACCTCATTGATGTCAGTTGGTGGAACCTCATATCTCAAGTAGCCGATTGAGGAGTTAAAGATAATCTCTGATGAAGATCCTATTGAAACATTTATTGTCAGCATACGATCACCGGGATACGTCTCGAACTTTCCTCCATAGCCGCAAAACTCTTTAACCACAGAGGACCCGGGAGACCAGCTTATTGAGCGAATCGCATTTTCCAGAGATAGCATATCCTGCTTAGCCGCGGCGTATTTGATCCTACTTGATTTTACACTCACCGAAGAGATGGAAACATAATACGTTGCCACTATAAGGATAGTAAATGAGAAGATTAGAAATGAGAGTGAAACGGGAGTTGCGAGACCTTTATTTGAATTATTGCCTCTCATAACCCTTCACCACAAGTTAAAGAAGGATATAAAAAGGGAGGAGAGAAAGCAACGTTATCGATGACTCGCCTATGCGGTTTCCGCTGCCTTGACGTTGCATTCCACGTAGTATTGGGCGTTCTCGGTGAAGACCGTTATGCCCGTAGTTGTTCCGATATCGTTAGGACTTATACTATCCGGACTTGTAATATAGATCACAAGAGTATCTCCGGAAGCTAATGGAATATCTTGGGTAGCCTGCGTGAAATTTCCCTGAGTCGACCCAGTGTATTGAAAGTTGGTCCAGGAAGCAGATTCTGCGGGGCAGTTAAGCGAAGTAGAGAATGTCGATCCTAGCCTCAGATAGTATACGTTTGACCAAGAAGCTTCAACGCCTCTAACCTGTATCTTATCTATGACGACATCTCTTCCTCCAACATTGTCGATGACAAGCGCTGCATATGCTGTTCCAGAAGAGTAAACCCATATAGCTTGTTTTGATAGTCTTAAGTCTTCCTGTTGCGTTCTTGTGGATGTCATCGATATCGCATCCGTAGCTCCGCCTCCTACTCACCGAACCGATCAGGCGTCAACCAAGCCCCACC
>JAGGZB010000055.1 GCA_021162225.1 Candidatus Bathyarchaeota archaeon
ATTAAAACCGAGAGTTAATCCAAGGTTTCTATGCATCCCTATTGGGTCTGAAATGCTTAATGTGATGAATAAAATGGGAGGTTTAGGTGTTTTTTCGGATTTTCTCCAGCCTTTTGTCGAGGTCTTCCAGTCCGAGGCGTTTTAGCTCTTCAGTCTTCGGTATGCCGTTCTCGTCCCATCCTACTGCTTCGTAGTATTTGTTGCGTGCCTCCCTTAGCTTCTCGGGGCTTACAGCTTTGCCCTTATGCGGTCCCTCATGCAGCGGCTCATACCATCTTGGCGGAACATCATCGTCTTTCTTAGGAGTCCACTTTGCATCGGGCCCTCCTAGAAGGAGAAGTGCTCTCTGGATGTGAAGTATGCGGCGAGCTGTTGTTCCAAACCATTCTTCAGGCGTTATCTTCCAGCCTGTCACTGCCTCTAGGAGGTTCCAGACTAGATCCCGAGCTTTCGGGTCGAAGAAGTTAAACCAGCAGAGAACTCCGGAATCATAGAGTATGATTCTTAATTCGCTATTGTCATGATCGATTGGAAGCTTGGCGGTTGAGGTGTGATCTCCACCCTGCACGGAGCATGCGTAAGACTCGTAGCCTGGATAGTCTTTTTCGCTTCTTACGCCATGGGCTCCTATGCCTATACCCTTCGATATGACGGCATACTTCAATACGTCGACTCCCTTCATCTCGCTTATCTTTAAGGCAGCCCTATATGTTCCCTCGGCAAGTATGTCTCCGATTCCGCGTCTCTCAGCTATCATCCTAGCTAGAGAAGCGAAGGCCTCTACATTCCCCCAGTTAAGCTCTAATCCGTCAAGGTCATCCTTAGTGAGTATGCCTCTCTGATAGAGCTCACCTGCAAATCCAAGCACGTTTCCAGTCTGTATGCCGCAGAGACCCAAGTCATCTATTAGGGATGTCATGTAGACGTTTTCTTCAGGAGTGAATATTCCCAGATTTGTTCCGAGATATGCTTGGTTTTCATAGTCAGGATTGTCGGTTATCGCTCCTTTCAGCGGGCCAGACTTGATCACTGCCAATTTTAGGCAGGTAACCGGGCATCCGAAGTCTCCCCAGTAAGGCTTAACCCATACTCTTTCAAACTGATCTACGCCGAAGCTCTTCTCATCATGCCACTCCTCCTGCCAGTTCCGCACAGGTTCAGAGCTGAGCTGAGCGCCGACATCATATCCGAGATATCCCGTTCCCCAACGCCTAAAAACCGTCATTTTGAAGTTTACTTTCAGTATTTCATCAACAACTTTCATTGTCTTTTCCATATCATAGACTTCAGGCAACGGTCCGGTTCCCTTCACAACAACTGCCTTCAGCTTTTTCGATCCCATAACAGCCCCGTATCCGCCGTAACCCGCAGCGTGAACCCATTTAGATGCAACTATTGCCAGTCGAGACTTGTTCTCACCAGCCGGCCCAATGTAGACTGCGGAGGGATCCTTCCATAACCCATGTCTCTTATACCGGCTTTCCAGCTCCTCCCTTCCTTCCCTAATCAGAATCTTTAATGTCTCCTTGCAGTCCTTCCCCCATATGTGACTTGCATCCTTAATCTGAATATCTGAGTCCTTTATGAAGAGATATACTGGTTTTTCAGACTCTCCCGTGAATATTATGCCATCATATCCGGCACATTTAAGATCAACAGCCATCTCCGTCGCCAATGTTGATCCGACGACTCCATTGCTTTGAGGAGACTTTCCAGACACACATAATCTTGCTCCAGGCGCAAAGCCCGTCAGCGGCCCAGTGAGCATGAGAAGAATATTTTCAGGTCCCAGTGGATCAACGGTCTCCCATTTCCCGCCGAGCCTATCCCAGAGAATCTTTACGGCTAACCCCCTGCCGCCAATATATTGCCTAAGAATCTCATCGCCGAATCTTAATTCCTTAACGCTTCCTGTTGATAGATCCACTTCAAGAAACTTTCCTGCATAACCTCTCATTACACTATTCCCTCCCATTCCTCTCCATACAATTTGCGGATCACGTTTCTCGTAATCTCCTCTGGAGTCTTAGCGTAAAGATTCAACGTAGGGATATCTTCACGCTTTATTATTTCAAGAGCGTTCCATCCGCCCTCCCTGCATGCCTCGACGCATTTCGGATCGCCACCGCAGAGATCGCAGATCACAGCGTAGTTCTCGGCTGGATGGATGTATGGAATCTTTCCTGGGCAAGCATCAATGCATTCCCCGCAGGCAGTGCACTTCTCCCTATCAACAATGACAGCTCCTGTTCGCTTATCCACAGATAGCGCGTTTACGGGACAAGCGTCAACGCAGGGATAATCACTGCACTGGACGCATAGATGTGGAATCTCCACGCCGGGAACAAGCATGAAGACTCTGATGCGTGAAGCCTCCGGCCAGATCTTTCCCTCATGATGTAGTGAACAGACTATCTCGCACCTTCTACAGCCCGAGCATCTGGAATAGTCCCTTGCAATCCATATACGTCCAGTCTCTGACATCTTCCCCACCAACCAAGAATTATAGCTGGCAAAATAATATTTGCTTGATAAATATTATTTTTTGGTTTCGAGGATAAAATAGAGACTTCTCTTCGTTGCCAGCTCCTGCAGAGAGGAATGAGAAAACAAAATTATTCCCCTATTGATTCTCAAAAAGGCCTTTATCCTCCGCCGGGTGGCGGAAGTATCGCTATCTCGTCTCCATCCCTAAGCTTCTGCTTGAGATCTGAAGATTTCCCATCTATAAGTATCAGGTAGTTCTTGAGAATCGGCATCTCATCCCTGTCCACCAGCATCTCTCCCCCCGCTCTTCGAAAGATCATCTCCTTCCAAGCTTCAGACTTGTCTTTATGTCTATGGGGCACATAATGAAGGAGAAGATCAGCTAATATAGCTCCTTCCTCGATATCATATTCCTCAATCTTTACGCCCAGCAATTCACGGATCTTACCAAAGTATCTCACTCTTATCCTCGCCATGCCGAGGCTCCCCGATTCACACACCTAAATTAGATGATATTTTTTGGTAATTAATATTTCAGAAAGTCTTCTCGCGGGGGAAAGATCATGCTAATAATGAACCGAGAGAGTCAAGTGTTACGGCTTTTATATTCGCCTCCGTAGCGTTCCTTATAAGCTCTCTATCTTCCGTTACTAGCACCATCCGATCTCTATCGGCGAAGTAGCAGTAGGATGCATCATAGAACGTTACCCCCATCCTCACAGATAACCTTAATATATCTTCTTCGTGGCAATCCGTCCTTAATATATGCATCAGCCCGAGAACATCTTTCACTATATTCATAAGATC
>JAGGZB010000029.1 GCA_021162225.1 Candidatus Bathyarchaeota archaeon
AGTATCTTCACCACGTAAACCTCTTCTGTTTTTATAGCGTTATTTTAGAGATTACTGTGGAATCCAGATAAAGGTTTTGCGGATAATTAAATGACTGAAAAATCAGGAGATTGTTAGAATAAGGTCGTCGCTTTTGCGGATATCGCCTGCACCGTTCAGGGAGGAGATTATGTGCTCGTATATTCTCTCAGCGTTCCAATTCTTTCCCCAATCATTGTATAGCAGCCGCTTATGACCGTTGCTGACCAGATATACTCCGGCACTGAGCACGTTGCATCTTCTCCTAATGATTCGTGTTACTCCCATGTCTTCAGCAGCTTCTATAACCGCCTGCATGATTATCTTCTCTCTTCCTCTCCGATGCATAAGAGTTGGAGAGAGAATCAAGAATTCCATGATTATCCCCTGAGATCAGCTTCACGGGGATTTCGGGCATCTCCATATTTAAGGAATCTGTGCATCTTGAGGGAGGGGGGATACGTGGAACTCAGATTTAGAGCGGTTAGATTCGGCTCCTGTACCGCCACTTTTCCAGAGTCTTCTCCTTCTTCATCGCCTTCTTATACTCTTTATAATGCTCCTTGCATAGATAGACGCGTCTTGAACCCTTAACCTTTAATCCAGCCGCCTCAACCTTATCCGCGGGTAATGAGCGGACGGCTTCTCTACCGCATCCCTCAACGCTGCAAAGGATTCCCTTAGATACTTTCCCCATCGAGAATCACCTTCTAAATCCAGAGCGTTTCATCATATTCGATCAGAAAGATATAAGTGTATAGTTGCTCCTTTTCTAAGTGTTTCATCTAAAGATTTGAGGCAAGCGTGAAGAATATGCCGATTAAGAGGAAGAGTAGGGGGAGATCCAAGGGACAAAAGGGTAGAAGTGATTATGTCCAATGTAGCATGTGCGGCGAGCTTGTTCCAAGAGACAAGGCTAAGAAGGTAACTAGGAGGGTCTCAATTGTTGATCCTGTGCTAGCAAACGAGCTCCGCCAAAAAGGCGCATATCTACCAAGCCGAATAGAGACGAAGTATTATTGCATCTCCTGCGCCGTACATATGGGCCTCGTAAAAGTAAGATCTAAGGAGGAAAGAAAGAGAAGGAGCTGGAGAAGATAGGATATTCCATTCACCATTTATATTTACTATATTGACTTAAAGAAGAAGATTACACGTTGAAGAACCGTTAAGTTCGTTGCAATCGCTAGGATGAGAATTCCCCAATGTAGGGCTTCAAGCCAGAAGAGGCCGATGATGCTCGACGCAACGATCAATATTATTCTCTCGGCTCTCTCGAAGACCCCGACGGATTCCATGGAGATCTTTAGTGCCTCGGACCTCGCCCGAACATAGCTCGTAAGCAAAGAGCCTATGAGAGCTAGAATTCCCCAGAGAAGATCACATAGTCCACCTATGATTATTCCTAGATACACGGCGGAGTCAACATAGCGGTCGAGAAGCGAATCCAGAAAAGCTCCCCTTGCGGATGCTTCCTTGTAGATTCTAGCAAGCACTCCGTCTAAAGCGTCTAGGAAGCCGGAGGCTAAAAGAAAAAGAACTGCTAGGAAAAGGTATACTCGGCTTCTCAGTGGATCTGAAGCTGACAAGCCCGTCATCCAATAAAATATTCCTGATGACGCTCCTAAAACTGCCCCCGCCGCGCTGAGATGACTCGGCGTTAACCCGATTTTATAGGCTATTTCAGCCTCATCTCTAAGCAATGATTGAATCTTCTCTTTGAATCTTGTCAGCAACTATTCTTTCCATCCTCTGCTTCTAAAGCATCTTAGCAACGTTTCTATTCTTTGAAACGCCGAAGTAGCTTGCCACTGTTGGACATTTAGTTCTTAATAGGAGGAGATGGGGCTTTTCAAGTTCAAATTCGGTTAAGGTTTCAGCGTACGCCATACCCTTCGCCACTATGAAGTCTGAGTCTTCATAAGTCTTTAGGAAGCCGCTGCTATACTCTGATGGAATGAATCCTATGGCGTCAGAGCCCGTCGTCACTATATCATCCGCCACCTTATCCATTCCAACAAGTAGAGCATCCTCTAAGGTTGCGTCGTTAATCGTTGGCTTTCCCTTAACGCCCACAGTTATCCTTCCATTCTTCGCGATTCTCTTAAGCTCCTTCACCAAGAGAGTGTCGAAGGCTATTTCTCCGGCATTATCAGTCAAGAAGAGGATGGACTTTGCCTTACGCGCCGTCCTGAATGCTTCTGAAAGATCATCTATTGCCAGTTCTTCTTCAGCTCGATGGATGAGATATCTAATATCTTCAAATGTGAATTCATGTCCGGGAATACCAAATTCAATTATGTTTCCAACGATTGATACGAGGGCTGCCGTTCGGAAGCGTTCCTCACCGTTCCGCTTCGAGGAGATTATATTCTCAGCGTAAGGAAGAATCTTTAAGGCTTCCATATTGCTGATCTTTTTCTTTTCAGCGTAGGGATCCGGGTTTCCCGTAACCTCCTTGATGAGCCTCTCCCTCATCGTTCCTATGACTGCAGGTACGGCTGTAGGCTTAAACTCTCTGGAGAGGAGCTGAAGGAGCCTTCGAATAGCTTTGAGACGTATCTCCGGATCCTCAGTTGCTTCGAGAATCGCTTCGTATCCTCTCTTGAAGAGGCAGAGGGAGCAGTAGAATGTAACCTTCAAATCGCATCCTCTGCCATATTAGGCTTTCCCAGCAGCCTCAGCGAACTCCTCCATGACTTTACGCGGATCCTTTGCCTTCACTATGCCGCTTGCAACCAGAACTCCCTCAGTTCCAAGTTTCAGGGCAGCTGCCACATCATCTCCATTAGTTATTCCGGCGCCGCATAAAACAGTGACGTCTGGATTAATCTTCTTAACAGCCTCAACCGTGCTCGTTACAACTTCAGGTTTAGCCTTTGAGACCGGTATACCTGTGCCTATAAGCTCTGGCGGCTCAACAGCGATCATGTCCGGCTTCAGAGCGGCGGCTGCTGCGCTGACAGACGTATTGTTTGTACAGACTACCGTTATTAAGTCAAGTTCACGTGCCATTGTAACGGCGGCATCTATGTCAGCCAGCCTCAACCTACGTTCCGAGTGGTTGATGAGTGTTCCATCCGCTCCAGCCTCTTTAACGGCTTCTGGGAGAATATGTCCAGTGTGGCTTCCGGGCTTTATTGGGTCTATGTGCTGTGCGAAGACAGGTATATCTACCTCCCGTACAATTATGGGGATGTCGACGAACTGAGGCGCGACTGAGAAGCATACGCCTGTTTCCCGGCTTACTTCCTCAGCTGCCTTAGCGAGTTCAAGCGCTTTTCTCCCCGTTCCCTCAGCGTACGTCTTGAAGTTCACAATCACTATTGGAGTTTTTATCTTAGCCAACACGGATCACTTCCACATTATTCTAAACATTTCATCATTATATTGAAGCCGTACTTTTTACTCTTTCCTTCACCGGGATAAGAGGGAACTACATAGCCCATAGCCGTAATGGGCAGACAGATCAGTTCATCCATTCGATAAGGCTTCCTTGACATATGCCATTCTTTTACAGTATGCACATACTCCGTTTAGTGATGGAAAACCACATTTCACGCATGGCGTAGCCTCTTGAAGCCTTATCTTTTCCTCAAGAATCTTGGAGATCTCCAAGAAGGCGTCTAGGGCTTGATACTTGAAGTTTGGATTATTCATCGATAAGGTTTCAAGAATCTTCAGTTTCTCCTTCGCCTTTGCCCCTCTAGAGTATGGGCATTCAATCTCTGTAAAGGGAACTCCAGCGTATAGGCAGTATAGAAGGTTCTCTCTTCCAGATGTTCTTATGAGCGGCTTAACTTTACGCGTCATCCATGAAAAAAGCGGGGGGAGAACTGGCTTAAGCCTGATCAGCTGCGTCCACTGTTTTGTGAAAAAACTGTTAAGCATAAAGCTGAGCATATCATCCATGTTATGTCCAGTTGCTAAAACCTTAACCCCGGCTCTTCTAGCAATCTCCTCAAAACTATGCCTCTTTATAGTCCCGCAGACTGAGCATATCTTCTTTTTGAAGACCGTTCTTCTAAAGTCGCTTAGGCTTACGTTCTCTTCCCTCTTCAAATCTAGTATGTGAATATCCACACCTACAAGGTCAGCGAGTCTCTCCGCCTCTTCTTGACAGCGATCTGAATACTCGGGAATTCCTAGATTAACGTGGAGAGCTACGATTTTTTGATTTGGAAAAGCCCTGCGTAGCCCGTGGAGAAGAGCGGCGCTGTCCTTCCCTCCTGAAACAGCAACGCCGACCGTCTCATCTTCATGGAACATCCTATACTTTTCAACTGTACGTTTTATCCTGCCCACATAGTATTCTAGAAAGCAGTCACGGCAGAGAGACAGCCGGGCATATGGGAGGTTCACCTCAGCATCTTCAGAGCCACATCTACTGCATTTCCTAGGCATAAAGTTAAAGCTCCATCTCTTCTTGAAGACCTATCTGCAACGTTAAGGAACTATTCTGAAGTAGACCCGCTTATTTTTCTTTCCTTTATTTACGGCCTTCAGAAACTCTATCTGGCCGACTTCCCTCAGGTTTTTCACGTGTGTTCCGCCGTCAGCCTGCTTGTCAACTCCAACTATTTCAACTATGCGGAGCTTAGGTATATTCGGCGGCAGAGCCTTAGCCATCTTTATGACGCCCGGTATCTTCAGCGCCTCCTCCCTAGGAAGCCAGTATGTCCTTACTGGGATATCCTTCTTAAATAGTTCATTTGCCTTCTCCACGTATTTTAGGATAAGTTCTCTGTTAAGACCTTCTAGGCTGAAGTCGAAGCGTATTTTGTCTAGACCGAGCTCATTCCCCGTGACTAACGCGCCTGTTTCGTTGCAGATAAGCGAAGCAAAGACATGCGCCGCCGTGTGGCTTCTCATAAGTCTGTATCGCCTCTCCCAGTCTAAGATGCAGTGAACCTTGTCTCCTGGCTTCAGCCCGGCATGGTCAACCTCATGTGAGATCTCCCCTGAAAACTTTCCCACGTAAACGACGTTGAAGACCTCGCTGTTCCTTATCATTTTGCCAGTGTCCCATGGTTGACCTCCGCCCTTCGGATAGAAGATCGTCTGGTCAAGAACCACGTATTTTCCGTTTTTTACAGAGACAACCGTAGCGTCGCATTCCTTAAGGTAGCTATCTTCTAAGTAGAGGGCTCTAGTCAAAGAGGTTCACCATGAGAGGTTAAGATACGAAAAAGATAAAGCTTACTTCATGAAGATTCGCGAAAGCCATATAGCGCGGCGGATTAGATACTTATCCGTGATGAAGAATGTCCGAGGTTGACCGCATAGTTTATCGCGACATGTTGCTGGCGTTCATGGGTCATACACTCGTCAGCCTCTACGGAGAAGAAGCTCTCGAGGCCTTATCCAAGTGGAACTGTGAAAGAATAAAGCAGAGATGGAGGGAGATAGCGAAATCTACTGGAAGAAGCGATCCTGAATACTTCTTCCGCCTCTTCAACGATAGAGTTCACGACTTCAAGGTTATCAGAAAATCTAAGGAAGCCTTAGAAGTGAAGGTGTTCAAGTGTCTCCACGCGGAGACGTTAAAGAAACTAAACGCGGCGCATATAGGGCTGAAACTGATATGTGTCGGAGACGAAGCCGCTACTGAAGGTTTCAACCCTGAAATTAAATTCACTAGGCCAAAGATACTTATGGCCGGCGACGACTGCTGCCACTTCATATGGGAACTCAAGAAAGAAAAATAAAGAGGATTAGGGTTCTTCTCAGGATCAGTAAACTATCTCTCCGTTCCGAACAACCCTAACAGCTTTCAGAAGCTTCTTGCAAATCCGCCCCTCACCCTCCACATCTAGGAGTGGAAACTTGCCTTCAAGCATCTTTAGCACCGTGACGTCTCCGCAGGCGCCGGGCCTCAAAGTTCCAATCTCCCCCTTTTTTCCGATAACCTCCGCTGGCCTCGCCGTGCTCGCCTCTACAACTTCTTCTAGGGATAACCCTAAATGGAGAAACTTAGACATTGTCGTCGGCATATCGTAGGCTGGACCATTAAAGCTTTCAGCATGGATATCCGTGCTTATTGTGTGAGGTCTTATTCCCTGCTCCATGCCCTTCTCAGCAACCGGCCATCTGAAGCTACGTGCTCCGTGACCAACATCAAATATTACTCCGCGCTTCGCGGCTTTGAAGAATTCTGGCTGAACCTTACCGTCCGCGTCAAGCAACCCGTCATGCTGCTCAATTTTTATTCCATGATACAAATGCGTAATGATATCTCCCTTCTTCATGTACTTCAGCGTTTCAGGCTGATGGTGATTCTCAGCCATAAGCAAGCATCCAGCCTCATCAGCGGCTTTTCTGGCCAGCTTCACACCTTCTAAGCCGTGATGAGCCCACTTGATGCCGAGGATTACGTCGCGGTTTCTCCGGATCACCTCAAGCGTGCCTTCGATGTTTATGAACATCTCGTCTCTTCCAGTTATCAAGCTTGGCCACTTCTGATTCGCCCTGGCATATTCTATCATTCCCTGAGATTCAATATTTATCAGAGCGAAGATTCTCGTTCTGGAATTGTCTATTACATACCTTCTGAATCCCATGAAGTTCAGCTCCCCAGTTGAGCCGGCGTCAACTACCGTTGTGCTTCCCTTAGCTAGGCAGAGCAGCTCCGGATCTACTCCTAGATGGGCTATTTTGTAGCAGCAGTGAACGTGAATATCGACGAGTCCAGGCGTAACGATCATCCCATCAGCATCTATGACGTATTTTGATTCGCTGGCGTTTACGCCCTTGCGGACATCAACTATCTTCCCCTCAGATATGGCTACATCTTTAACTTCATGGATTCCTTGAGAAGGGTCTATCACCATTCCATTCTTAATGACAACATCGTATCTTCCCATCTTCAAAAATGGAACCTCCTCCATAAATTGTCGCTATATCAGGCTTTTTATTTTTCCCCCTCAACGGTAAAAGCTTATCTAGCAATTAAGCCATAAAGGCTTCTCGGTGTCGGTCACATGAAGATATCGCTCTCTGGAAGGATAATAGAAGTTGAGTATCGCTACTGCCAAATGTCTGTGCCGGAGTTCATGAGGTTCGCGTCTAACATCGGGTACGATGCTGTGGAGTTGCGGGCGACTCAGGTTACTCACGAGACAAGTATGGAGGAGGCATCGGAGTATAGGAGAGTAGCAGATGATCTGGGACTGGATATCTCATGCATAAACATGACTGGAATCAAGGATTACGAGTCTGACCTGGAAATCTTCAAGAGATATGTTGATCTAGCCCAGACACTACGATGCGAATACTTGAAGACCTGGAACGTGGACGTTACGCTCTTGAGAAAACTCTGCGATTATGCGGATGATTACGGGTTGAAGCTCGTAGCTCAGACGCATACGGGAGGGCCGCTTGAGACTATTGATTCTATAATTAAGACATGTGACGATATAGGTAGAGAGAACTTTGGAGTTATATTCGACGCCGCGAACCTCTTTATTGCCGGAGAGGAATATGGGGCTGAAGCCGTTAAGAGGCTTGGAAGGCGCATCTTTCAAGTATCGATTCAGAGCCTAAGAGAAGCGAAGGATAAATCCGCAGAGGGAGTGATGGAATATAAGGGCTTCTATTATGAGCGGTGCCTAATAGGAAATGAGGGAGGAATAGACTTCTATGACATCTTCAGAGGGCTGAGGGAGATAGGCTTCGACGGATACGTCACTATAATTGAGCCTATATCGAAGCTTATGGATAATAAAGAACTCGCGAGATACGCGTATAGGAAGGTTAAGGAGTTACTGATTAAAGCTGGATATTCAATTTCATGAGGAAGACGCATTTATAGGAGCTATTAAGAAGTCTTAGATCGTACATATAAGCGCGAGGAGAGGAGTAGCCTTCAGATAACCGTTTAGAAATCTTGGAAGCTCCACTTGTCTTTCTCTTCAATCATGCTTTTAAGGATCCTTTGAGCCATTTCCGGGCTGATAGAGAATAAGACCTTAACTACATGTTTACAGAGTCTTTTTTCTTCTATCCCCTTACGCCAATCGTCGCAGTTATGCCTCAGAACCCTCTTCTTCAGGTTTATCTCCACCGTGTATTCTTTAATTCTCGCCTTAACGATGTCCCCTGAGAATTCTTGGATCCTGAGCTCTTTATCGCTTATTCTTACCCCTCTGCGGATTCTGTTTAGATCCGTAACCTTGAGAAGAAGCTGCCAGATCAGGCTTTTCTCATCGCTTAGATTCTCGATCTTCAGCCCGCCCCATTCCGAGGCGCCGTATAAATTATATTCGATTATCCTCTTTTTGATCTCCTCATGCTTCCGCTCCGCTATCTTCAGCATCTGCATGAACTCGATGCAGTTCTCTATAGCGTATCCATGGAAGTGATTGTTAAAGTATCCATAAACCTTCCTGGTTTTTCGAGATGCCTCTTCAAGCTTGGGCACCCATTCTTTAAGCTCCTCCTCTGAGTATCTATAATTGTACCAGAGCCTAGGGTTTCTGCCATGCCATCAGAAGTAGGCGAAATCCGCGGTGACATGGACATCGGAGGGAAAGGAGGGCTCGTCAACGGCGCAGTAGGCTACATTATGCTCCCTCAGAATCTTCCATGTTTCGCTTCTAATCCAGGAGGGATTTCTAAACTCAACGGCGAAGTCGTAGCCGTCCGGAATTATCTCAAGGAAGGCCTCAAGCCTCTCAAAGTCCTTGTCATAAGTGAATTTTGGAGGAAGCTGAATCAGTATGCATCCGAGCTTTCCAGAAGAGCTAAGGGGTTCAAGGATCTCTAGAAATCTCATCAAATCGCTCTTCACATTCTCTTCTAGGCTCATTTTTTTCTTGTGAGTTATAAGCCTCGGTAGCTTGGCTGAGAAGATGAAGCCACGTGGGGAGACTCTGTTCAGGCCATAAATAGTTGACTTAGACGGATAGCTATAAAAGGTTGAGTTTATCTCAACCGTTCTAAAGAACCGGGCGTAGTAGCTGAACATTCTCTTCTCATCGCTGTAGAATGGGCCTACCCACTCCTTATATGACCAGCCGCTTGTTCCCAGTAGAATCTCAGCCATACCAGCTCACGCGGAGAGAATATTCGCCAAAAGAATAATGAATAAAATATAGGAGATAAGCGTATCTGCTCCGAGGCTAATCTTCACGTCTCACAACGGTTATTGTACACTTAGCCGCTACGGCCGCTATTACCCCTAACGCTGCGAGCCATGGAGCCGCCACAGCTCCTACAAGGCCAGCCCAGGCGGGTATCTCCAACAAAGTCTCTCCCTTCTCGTTTTTCACTATGATCCTTCTCACATTGCCTTCGTGAAGCAACTCCTTTATCTTTCTGACGAGCTCATCTGATGACACCTTGTATTCTTCCCTTGCAGCCTCTCTAACTGGAACCCCGCACTTCGGACAGAAGTTAGCGCCTTCAGGGAGATCTGCACCGCAGTTACTACATTTGCTCATTCCATCACACCCGATTTAGACTCTGCTTTAATTAAAGAGACATCCCTTATTAATTAGACGGCTCCCGGAACGGTCTCTGCTGAATTTTTAAAAGGAAGATGGGATGATATCTTTCCTCAAGGTGTCATGCGTGGTGCGGGATGAGGCTCTGAAGGAAAAGCTACGCGGTAAGCTATTCTTGTCCTCCATGATGAACGTAACCGATGGTGCTTTCTGCTCTGAGAGGAGCGGTGGCTGCGCGATGGTTCAGCTCGGCG
>JAGGZB010000181.1 GCA_021162225.1 Candidatus Bathyarchaeota archaeon
TCAAGCAAAGATTATTTGTGAGGCCTTGAAGAAGCGAGTATTCATCTCCGGTCCTATTCAAGGTATGGAAAATAACCAGTCCTACAGAAAGGTTATACGCGACATATGCCTACGATGCGGTTTCGAACCTGTTGATCCTTGGCTTAGAGAGAAAGTCCTATACCGGGCTGGAAAAATAAAAGATCTTGACATGTCGTCTGCCGGTTTCATCAAAAGAGATCTCGAGGATATTGAGCGATGTGATATCTTAGTTGCTTATCTGCCTCGCTTATCAGCTGGGACATGCATGGAGCTTTTCTATGCTAAGCTCAAGGGTAAACGGACAATAACGATCTGTGAGCTTGAGAATCCAAGCCCATGGATCATAGCTCACTCTGATATCCTTTTAGGAAAGATCATGGATCTTGAGGAGCATCTGAGAAAGGAACTCTAACTCCGGTTTATAGCAGGGAACCATTTCATTTATATCCCTCATATATTTCTGATTTCTAATGTTGCTTGAGATGATTCGAATGGAATATGAGAAGCCTAGTTTTCTCCGTCGTCACTGGTTCTCCATATTCCTGCTAGCAGTCTTTATTCTCGTCGCAATTTACGGAGCCTATGTATGGCTTAACTGGATTATCCTAGAAGAGATGTATCGCCAGAAAGCTGGAATAGACTGGTTTGACACTGTCTTTTATCATGGCTACACTTTCATTTTGGCAGCGGTCTTCGCATTGCTTTCTCTGAACCCCATGTATAAGCGTAGCGATCTCTACGAGTTCCTTAAAGCTCTGCAGGGGGCTTTTACGTTGATGCCTCGAGCATTTGAGGAGACTTCTCCTGTTGCTTCTGCTAGGTTCCCCTCAAAGATCAGCGGGACTCTATGGCTTTTCTGGCAATTCATTAAATGGGCATTTTTATTCTCCATATTCGCTTCTTTAAATGGTATACCATTTCTTGGAAAGATCACTCCGATCTTCTGCATGATGCTGGCCGGTATTGGAGACTGGAGCCTAATTCCAAGAATCCTCGCCTCGCCGATTCTTCCCCCATCTAAATCTGAGATAGTCTCTCTGATGCCTACTCTCGAAGTCAAGTATCGATTTGTATATGTAGTGTCTATCTACATCCTTACGGTTATCGCTGTTAGAATGACTCTTAAGCTTCTCAAGCATTTTCTCATGGAGGAAAGAAATGTATGGGTAAGAGACCTATTCATAGTCTTAACATGCATTGTTTTAGGTATAATTTTAGGGGCTCCTTACTGGGCCATGGATATTACAGCACCGTTTGATTATATCATCTGTCTTTCGCTTCTCGCAGAATTTATTGTTGCGTCTATATTCTTTCATCTTGGAGGCTTCAGGGCGGAATTAACCTTTGCAAAGTATAGAAGAACCTTCTTCACAATTCTAGCTTTGCTCATAATAGGCGTTATGCTCGTAAGCGCCGGATTTATTGCATACTTTAAACTTAACTGGAACAATAACTGGATAGAATATGAATGGAAGCCTCTGACTGAGAAGCAAATAGTCGTCACGCGCTGGGCCGCGGGAATAGATAGGATTAGCCGCCACGTGATCTTAGATCTTCCAACAGGCAACGTGACGAAGATACTTTCCTTGGTTAGGCAATGGGATCAAACGGCAGCCTACACGAAGATGAAGAATCAGATAGGAGTTAACTGGATGACTCTAAGCGACTCCGACATCATATACGTTAACGGACGAGAATACTGGGCAGCTCCAACGACGATTGCATATCCAAGCAGAGACTGGATAAGCACTCATCTCATATACACGCATACCTCAAAGATCATAGTTATCGATAGCCATAGCGGTGAGTTTGTGCCAGTTACCGAGGCTTTCGGAGTCTCCAAAGAGCCACTCATCTACTACGGTGAAGGTTTCTACACAAACGTCTACACAAATGTGAAAGGCTTTAACGAGATAGGAAACGTTTCTTATCCCGGAAGACCCGACTATGTTCTCTCAGGATGGCAGAGAATTCTGTGGTTCCTCATTGAGAGACAGCTCGGATTTGCATTTTCTCCTCCTCAGGAAAGTATAAACATGCTCTGTTGCAGAGACATATTCAAAAGGGTTAAGAATATACTTATATATGGCTTAAAGATCGATCCTGATGCTTACTTAGTCAGCGATGGAAACAGGGTATATTATGCAGTTCAAGTCTACATTGACTATCCGCTACGTTCAAGATTTGCTGCAAGCTCGTATCTCAGATTCTTCGCCGTCGTCCTTGTGGATGTTGAGGATGGAAGTATGAAGGGATACGTTGTAGGTGAGAATGACGGATTCCTAGTTGACTTCTATAAGAAGTATTATTCATCTTGGAGTAAGCCTCCTGAATGGTTGATATCGCAGTTGAGATATCCCGAAGCGCTCCTCGGCATGCATGACCTTCCCGGACAGCTGGATGTAGACTTTTACTTCCATGTCGACGATCCTTTCGTATGGAGATCCGGATCACAATTTTATGAGAGGCCTAGGGCAAGTGAGGTTCTATACGTATTAATGGTTGTGGGAGATCAGCCACACTTCGTAGGCTTGCAGCTAGTTGAGTTTCAAGCCTCCCCTGGACGTAACCTAGCTGGGCTCTATATAGCCTATGGCGGTTCCCGCCTCGGCGATATAGAACTGTATAGTGTTCCTAATGCTACAACCCAGTTTATAGGACCATCCGCAGCCTTACAAGCCTTCGAGACCGACGATTATGTCCGTACTCAATTAACTCTTCTCACCAACAGGAGATTCGGGAATATTCTGCTCTATTCAATCGGCAACAAACTTTACTATTTTATTCCCGTCTATATAGAGGCTGAGATTGCAAACGCCGTGATAACAAAGATGGCTTTTATAGGAGTGATTGACGCATCTACTGGTACAAATGTCGCCGTCGGCATGGATGCTGCACATGCATACCATGCTCTCACCGGAGGATTAGCAAAGATAGGAGCTGAGGAGAGACTCAAAAGAGTTTTAAATATATTTTCTGAAAATGGGCTGAAGATAATTAAGCCCACGAAGATCAGCGGTAACGTTTGGATAAGGATCGGTAATGTCACGTACTTGACGGAAGACGACTGGAACCTTGTGAAGTCCGTAGTAAAAGAGTTCATTCAAGTATATGCTAAAGGCCGCGGCGAAGTGTATCAATGGAGCGAAGAGGATGGACAGGTGAATATTGGAGTTCTCACGGCGGAAAAGGGAATAGTTAAGCTATACTATATCACCATAAAATATGCATAAGCGATGCGTATCCACCTCTTCAGTAATGGTTCCTTTTCTGTTGATCATGAAGTTCCCAAAAGGGAAAAATGTAAATTCCCAATGATGCAATTTTAACAGATGGGGAAAGAGATGGAGATTCTCGTCCAAAAAGATGTTTCCACACCCTCATCCAGAAAAATCTTCGCCCAGTTATCGACTGAAACATTAACCTTGAAAGATATAATTCTCTCGCTGAGGGACATAATTGATGATGAAAAAAATGGGTACTACAGACTTCCACTTGTAACAGCCAGAGGGGAAGGATTTCAACGCTTGGACTTCTACACATCGCTGAGAAGAGAAAGAGCTGATAAAGCCTTTATAATCTCCAATGGAAGAAACACCATCTATATGCTTGATTACATTGTAAGGGTGAGAAGAGTATATCATGACCCTATACTCTGCATAATTGGACCCGAAGCAGAGTATATTGCAGAATACGCCTTGAAGAGACTCTCAAAGATTCTCTTGTCGAAGACTTATCGGGTTGAATTAGACTATAAAGCGATAGCAGACTTTTCAAGACTTATGGGTTACGGAAAAAGAGAAGTGATCAAACACTTATCCGAAACATTTAAGGAGGCTGATATGGCCTTGAAGATGAGGCTTCTTAAAGAGGACTTCGAGGATAAAGAGTCTCGAGCATATGGGCGTAGGCTTTCAGAAGAGCTCCTTAGGGAAATCGAGGTGAAATCATCTTCTAGAAGGTCTCTAGATTTAAGAAGCATAGTCTCCTTCGGGGCGACGATCATCTTAATGGTGCTTTTGCTAATAATACTGATGAGAATCTAAAAATCCAGAAAACTCTTCAGATTCTTGAAGAGGCATCTGATAGGTGATCAAAGATGAAGAAGAAAAGCGTGCAAATACTCGAGGATTTCGAGTTATGGTTAAAGACGAGATTTACGAATGCCTTCTGGTTTAAGGGACATAGATTTGAAAAAGCCGAGGGTGAAGGTGTAATGATCGATGGAGGCTATTTCACAGAGGAGGAGGCTAAACAAGTCTTTAAAATGCTTAATTCAAGAAATCCATTCGCAAGGCTGAACGCAATTCTGCTGATCTGGGAAAGAAACGGCTTCTTACTGAAGATTCTCATAGCTCTATCAATAATAGTGCTAATACTCATATACATAAGGGTTAGAAAGTAGATTAAAAAGAGCTCTCTCTCTCAGTCATCCTTAGCTAAAAATATTAATCGTCTGACTGGAGCATTGTTGTTTTTTGTCTTTCTAATAGGCTAATCCGTCACTCGTCACACTTTCGAAGTCTTTAGTGATTTTAAGATCATCCGTCCATATTCTCTATTTCTACATCTTAAAAGGTAGCACTCGGCGTTCTCAACAATTTTACGATAAATATTTCTTTCTATGTCTAGCAGGTCCAACAATGGAGAACTGGTTCTATAGGCGTATGACAAAAACTGCTGATTTTCAAATAGGCTAATGTGCATTCTTCCCGCTGATAAGAGTCTTCTTAAACTTTCTTCTCTCGTTAACTTGCTAATTCCCCTATTTCCTTCCTCTAGGAAGTAAACTTTGCTAATGATGGCTTCGTAATCTTTATGCCCAAGTATCCAGGAGATAATGTAAACTCACGTGACAGAAATGGTATCTTTAAATATTTAATCCTCATCTGTAATTTCTTCTTAATCCCCATTTTAATTCCTAACTTTTTTATATGATAAGGATGTATGGTAAGCGGGGTTGGATAACAATATCCCTTTTCTCCATCGGTTATTGTCATATCGTCAGAGAGAAAGCCGAATCCATGCTTTAATAATAGAAGCGTTGTGAAGGTTTTTCCCGTCTCCGGAGGTGCTACGAGGAGAAATCCAGTTTCGCCCATAGATAGGAACGCACCATGAATGAGGCAGTATCCTTTCTGAAGTAACTTAAGTTGCAATATTCCCCTAAGAAGAAAAATGATGCGTGAGTTAACCACTCCTCTCATAGTCTTGAATAAAACTTTGGCATTCCCAAACAAATCCTTCATCCATAGCTTTGAACGTAGAAAAAGGAAGGTATGCTCCTCATATAATCCTCCCCGACCCGGGATGAAATCTCCCATCTGAACCATTAGATCTGGTTCTAACTTCTCATTCACTTTGAAGAAGGAAGGAAAAACATCTGGTATTTCAATATTCGCTTTAACTCTTAATATGCCATGGATATCATAATTATTTATTAATTATATCTGCTTCTGTTCTTCTAACATGCATGCAAAGATATTCTCGAAGGCTATTTATAAAATCTCCCTATAACGTTGTAGAAGTACATCTTCCACTGATCCCTGCATGCCTGCAGATCCATGCTTATCAAAAGAATAGCTAAACATTTAGGTAAGGCGAGAGCAAGATTACGTAGAGTTACAAAATCTGATTGTAGGCCATATTTTTTCTGCAGCCTTGCAATTACCATCATATTTTCTAAGTTATATTTTGGATTTAGGTAGTGTAGGCACCAAAGATCTTGTGGAGCGACGCACTTAAATCCCTTCTTCTCCACGTACGTTTTTATATACCAATCTTCATATACATGAAGATCTGCTGGTATCTGAATATCCTCTACGGCCTCTCTTTGTATCAATGTGTCGTGGGTGCCGCCGCGATTTTTGAAGTTACGCAACATAAGGTGATATTCGTCCATTCTTCTTAAGTAATACATTACCTTCATTCTGTTTCGCGCGTGGGGATTGCCGATTCTGTCCCAGCCCCATATCAATCCAACTTCTGGAAGCATATACTTCTGAGCTATCTTAAACCAGTCTCTGCATAATATAACGTCGTCATCTATGAACATAAACCATTCAGTCTCTACTTGTTCAATTCCATACTGCCTCGCAGCCGCACGATTGCCTTTCAATTGATGAATCTCAACATTAGGAAACTTCCTTAATATTTTGAGTGTGTCATCTGTGCTGAAAGCATCAACTACTATTAGGCGTTTCACGGGAACTTCACGATAAAGTGAACGGAGGGATCTTTCAAAAACTGGAGTATGGCTTGCACTATTTTTCGTTATTAGAATAACATCGACCTTCATTGTGTCTTTCCTCAATGTCATTTGTAAAATTCATTTCTGTTCACGAATGTCTTCCTTCTCTAGATCTGCGTTTACTTTGATAAATTTATTTGTTACCCATCTTATCTCCGTTGCTCAAGAGATCTTTACTCTGAAATCTTCTTTTACGACATTAAGAACAACGTTTGTGACTGTTCTCTTTACATATGGCATAGCTAGGAGCCTTTTAATGAATGTGTTTAGGCCAAATATGTCCTTAAACCGGGCGATAACAGCTATGTCGAAGTCTCCGGTGATATCGTAAACTGAGACTATATGTTTCATTTTTGCAACTTCTCTTTCAACATCTACTAGATGTTTTCCCTCAGCTTGGATGAGTATTATGGCTGTTAGGCCATATCCGATCTTTATGGGATTCACAACCGCTGTATAACCCTTTATTATTCCTTTTTCCTCCAAGATTTTTATACGATTACATACTGTTCCAACGGATACTCCAAGCTCTTTAGCCATTTTGTTAAAGCTTAGCCTAGAATCCTCCTGGAGAAGGCTTATTATTTGAAGATCGATCTTGTCGATTTTTTCGGATGATTCGCTTTCCAGATCGATCCCTCCGTCTGCACATTCTTTCATTTTTCTCTCGCAAATATAAATGTTTATTCTCAAAAAGGAAAAATTTATATACAAATTTTTAATATGAATGTGTCTTGTTGAATGAAAAAGGTGCGTGGCATGGAGGACGACGAAGCCTTAGAAAAAGCAATCGAATCTCTCAAGAAGCACAAGATTCGATGGGTACATTCAACCTTCGTCGATATCCGCGGGCTAATGCAGGACGTTGTCATGCCTGCAAGGGAATTCATTAATGGATCCGCCTTTAAATCTGGTATAGGCTTCGACGGCTCATCAGTTAGGGGCTTCAAGTCTATAGAAGAGTCAGACATGGTTCTCAAGCCCGATCCGAAAACCCTGGTGGTTATCCCATGGACTACAGATGAGAAGCAGAAGAGCGCAATAGTTATAGGAGATATTTATGAAGCCTACGGAAGCGATGAGCCATCCGAGGTTTGTTCAAGAGGATACGTCGCAAAAAGAGCCGTGAAGGCTGCGGAGAAGATGGGCTATACTGGATTCTTTGGTCCTGAGCTCGAATACTTTATTTTCTCCTCTATTGATCCGACGAAGCTTGTGTGGGATCTCTGGGTGAGCCCCAAAGGAGGGGAGGGAGACTCATGGGGAGCTCCAAGGATTGTTCCGGAGTCTCCAGAGATTGCCCCTGGAAGCTTCACTCTTAGACCGAAAGAGGCCTATTTCAGACCTCCTCCAGAAGATACAACGATTGAGTATCGTAATGAGGTTGCATCAATACTTGAAGATAATTTCGGCTTCGAGGTTGAGATGCATCATCACGAAGTTGCGACAGCTGGGCAGATAGAGATAGACTTCCGCTTTGGAGAATTGGTCGAGACAGCTGATAGAACAATATACTATAAGTTCGTGGCGAAGAATGTAGCTAAAAAGTATGGTATGATCGCCACTTTCATGCCCAAGCCGATTTACCTTGAGAATGCAAGCGGAATGCATGTTCATGTATCTCTATGGAGAAATGGTGAGAACGCAATGTATGATGAGAATGACGAATACGCCGAGATAAGCCAGACAGCAAGATACTTCATCGGAGGATTACTTGAGCATGCTAAGGCTCTTACAGCTGTGTGCTGTCCAACCGTTAATTCATACAAGAGACTTGTCCCCGGATTTGAGGCTCCAATATACATTATGTGGTCTCGGCGTAATAGGTCGGCTCTTGTACGTGTTCCAGTCTACTTTAAGGGTCCCCAATATGCTTCATATAAGCGTGTTGAGTTTCGATCAGCCGATCCGTCATGTAACTCCTATCTAGCATTCTCATGTATACTTATGGCTGGACTCGACGGCATCAAGAAAAAGATTGATCCCGGAGATCCTGTCGACGAAGATGTTTATAGGATGCCATCTGAGAGGAGGAGAGCCCTCGGAATAGGTGAGCTCCCCACAACTCTAAGAGATGCATTGGAAGCGATGAAGAGCGATGAAGTTATTTATCGTACTCTGGGAAGCCACATATTCGATGCATTTATTGAATATAAGATGAATGACTGGAATCAATACTGTCTCTATGTTACACCTTGGGAGATAATGAAGTATCTTGATTACTAAATTAAATTAACGGTTAAAAAATAGAAAGGTGGTGGTTGAATGAGGGCATATATCTTTATAGAGACGAAGCCTGGCGCATCCGAAGAAGTAGTTAAGAGAATAAAGAGCAAAGTCAAGGAGGTAGTTCAAGCAGACTCTATTTATGGAAGATTCGACGCGATAGTCATAATAGAAGCGCCGAACCTTGAGAGCATCAATGAAATACTCTACAAAGTTATCGAGAAAGATCCGAACATAATTCACACGGAGACCTCTCTTGTGCTATCGGCTGAGTAAGCGGGCTGGTGGGAAAAGATTGAATTCCAAGGATTTCCGTCGTAAAGTGTTAAGAGCATTCGTCCTAATCAAGGTTAAGCCTGGAACATCCGAAGATATAGTGAGATCTAGACGAATAAAGGGTGTAAAGATAGCTAACTCAGTTCTCGGTAGATATGACGCTGTCGTTGTGATTGAAGCTGAAAGCCTCAAGGAGCTCAGAAAAATAATCTATGAGATGATTGAGCAGCATCCAAATGTGCTTCATACGGAGACCTTAATCTCGATCTTCCATCCTCCCCCGCCTGTTCCTTAACGGTCACAACAATAAGGAGGAGCGAAAATGAATCTTAAAGAACTATACTTCAATAGGCTTTCCTTAAAGACTGAGCCGATAATTGACGATACTACCCTGAGGGACGGTGTCCAGATGCCCGGCTTAGCGGTCTCTCCCGAAGATGCCGCAGAGATAGCGCGTCTCCTCGATAAGATTGGAGTAGAGAGAATAGAACTCCATCACTATCAAGAGTCTGATAAGAAAGCTGCAAAGATGATTCACGACCTAAACTTAAGCGCGAGGATCGCTGGATGGTGCAGGGCTGTAAAAGAGGATATAGATGATGCGATAAGTTGCGGATTTGAAGAAGTAGGAATATCGCATCCAGTCTCTTACATTCACTTAAGGGCGAAATGGCCTGATAAGACAGATGAGGAGCTTCTCGAAAGAGTTGTCGATGCCGTCGAGTATGCGGCAAGGGATCACGGCTTAAGAGTCTTCGTTCATGGGGAAGACAGCACAAGGGCGGACTGGGAATTCGAGAAGAAATTCATAAACGCCGTTGCCGATGCTGGAGCGGAGTGTTACAGGATCTGCGACACCGTAGGAATAGGATTGTCGGATCCCGCAGCCCCTCTACCAAACGGAATACCTGCAAAGGTGAAGGCAATAAAGGCTGAAACCAAGATAGAAAGTATCGAGATTCATGCGCATGATGACTTCGGAAACGCTGTTGAGAATACAATGGCCGCTATACGAGCTGCCTCCGGAGTGTGGGATAAGATCTATGCGAGTACAACATTCCTTGGAATAGGCGAGCGGGCTGGGAATGCTGAAACTGAAAAGGTCATATTGAATCTCTATATGCATTATGGTGTGAAAAAGTATGAGGGGAAAACGCCGCTGCTTAAGAAGCTAGCTGATTTCATCAGCAAAGCAACCGGTTACAAGATTCCACCTAACAAGGCGATTGTTGGAGACTATGCCTTTGCGCACGAATCGGGGATTCACACGCATGGAGTTTTGAGGAACCCGCTTACCTACGAACCCTACCCGCCTGAGCTTGTTGGAAATAAACGCCGATTAACGATTGGGAAACATTCAGGAAGAGCAATCGTAAAGCATAAGATTCAGGAGTTGACCGGAAGAACTCCAAGCGAAGAACAAGTTTTAGCCGTCCTATCTAAGATTAAAAAGATCTATGAGGGTGGACGTAAAGCTTCCTTAAGAGAAGAAGAGTTCAGAAGAATACTTAGTGAGGTCGGACTAAGTTAGCGTTTCTTTCTCTTTAAACGAACTAATTCATTCTTTGCTTGGGATGATCAACAAAGCTTAGCGTTCCCTAGAATTAATCGTAACTTTTAACTGGAGCTTTCCGAAGATAAGAATGGATGAGTATGGATGGAAGTAAATTTTTTCCTAGGCGTTTAAGTTTCCCAAAGATATGTGAAATTCTAGTCGCCTATTTAAATGCTGGTGCAGATAAGGAGTATGTTGGAATAAACGACGTTGCTAAGAAATCCTCCGTTTCTCTTCATAACATAAGCAGAAATAACAACTTCTTTAAGAGCTGGGGGTTCCTTGAGGAAAGCGAGAAAGAACAGGGCAAGTATATCCTAAATCGTGAGGCCGCCGAATTCGCCTACGCTTACAGAATCGATCCCAAAGGCGAAAAGACAAGAGAAATTCTCAGAAGATTTCTCTCCAAAGATGAGGTGTTAGTAAAATTTGTTGAGAGAATAAGGCGTGAAGGTCTCAGCAGAGACTCAGCTATACTTGAGCTCCCAAGGATTTATGGAGATCTAAGAGCTGACAAGGTCGGGCTGAATGCATTTTTAGATATGCTTGTATACGCCTTCGGGCTAGAGGAGATATCAGTGCCCAAAGAGATGCCGAGAGAGGCTGAGCGATCTATAAGGGTTGTTAAGCCGGCGACTCGTATATCCGAGATGAGAATAACCCCGCCAGAGGCAAGATTAACGATAAATATTAACGTAACGCCTGAAGTTTCACCGCAACAACTAAAAGAGTACGTAAAGGCCATTCTTGAAGCCTTACGTGCAGCGAAGATTAGCGATGCTTAAACACTGAAGACTAGTTAATCTATCTGATGGTGAACATCTTAACTTGAAATCTTAGAAAGCTCCTCCCTTAGCATCTTGCTAACCTCTTCAGCGTTTACTTTTCCTCTATACTTCTTCATAATTAAGCCCATCAAGAAGCCGAATGCTCTCCCCCCCTTTTCAACGACTAACTCCCTATTCCGACTAATTATCTCCCTAATTATTCTTTGAACTTTATCCTTAGGAAGCATGCTCAGCCCTAAGGCCTCCACGGCATCTATAGGATTCGCTGATTCGTGTTCCGAAAGCCACTTCACGATTTCCGGCAACGCCTCTTTTGATGTCTTCCCTGCGCTGATCAGCTTAAAGATCTCAATTATTTGGTCATCCCCGAGTTTTTCGATATTTACTCCTTCTCGTTTAAGTGACTTAAATGTCTCAGTTAAAGTTGCGGCTACAAGCGTAGGTGAAACCGACGTCTCCTTAACTATTCTTTCGAAAAGGTCTCCGTACTCTGAATCTTGAAGCTGCGATGCAAGCTTCTTATTTATGCCGTACTCTTTTATGAGCCTCTTAATTCTTTGTTCCGGAAGCTCTGGAAGGTTCTTCCTCAATCTGCGTATATGTTCGTCAGTTATAGGTATGGGCGGTATATCAGTCTCTGGGTACATTCTCGCAGCTCCCGGTCTAGGTCTCATGTAACGCGTTGTTCCATCTGGATTAGCCGCTCTAGTCTCCTCCGGAACACCCTTAACTGCTTCCCTAGCTCTTTCAGTAATAGCTCGTAAAGCATCTATGCAGTTTTCCTTAGCATCAGCAACTATGACCACAGCGTCTTGAGGCTCAGCTTCAAGAATCTCCATTAACCTATTCATCTCCTCCCTTGAAACTCCATATTTCGGCAGTTCATCTGTGTGAAGAATTCCTCCAACTCTCCCCCAGAAACGCGCCCTGTCAGCCATTTCTGTTCCAAGTCTCAATCCTGGAATAAGCTCTCTCCCCAATAGACCTGAAAATCCTGGAAGCTTTATCGCCATTACGTGCTTCTTTTTCTTTATGGCTTTTCTAAGCACCCTGCACTTAGTATCTTTAAAGATAGGCGTTACATCTATCATTTTATCCTTTATCTGATTCTCTGTGACTCCGCGTGCCTTAAGTTCCTCGCTTATTTGGATAAGGGCCAGCTGACGTTGTACCTCCAATTCTATAACCCTAGAGATGAGCTCAAGTTCTTGGACGCCTTTTACCTCGATAAGGGCTCCTCCCCGAATCGAGATGTTCAAGTCTTGACGAATCGTTCCAAGCCCTCTCTTAACCTTTCCAGTAGCTCTTAGAATCCGTCCAATCATCAACGCGACTTTCTCAGCTTCTTTCGGCGAATGGATCACGGGGGCTGTTGTGACTTCAATTAGAGGTATGCAGAGTCTATCGATTCGATAACGGACAATGAAGCCGTCCTCTCCGGTCTTCCTCGCGGCGTCCTCCTCCAGACTTATGTGCTCTATCGGTATCTTTTTCCCATCTACTTGGATTTCCCCGCCGAGTGCGACAACACATGTTCTCTGAAAACCAGTAGTATTTGATCCATCGATGACTACCTTCCGCATCACATGAACTTCATCTACGGGCTTAGCGTTCATCATTAAGGCCGCTGTTAAGGTGATATCTAGAGCTTCACGGTTCAAGTCGTGGGGAGGTTCCTCATCCATTTCTACGAGACAAGAAGTTTGCGGATCAGCCTCATACAGTATTTTGACTCCCTTCTTAAATTCGAAGTATGCGGCTGGATCTATCTGACCTAGCTCACTCTGCGTCGGTCTAAGTCTTCGAAGAAACGTTATTTTAGGCTCTCCCTTGAACAGTTCAGGTTTACATGAACAGAATAATTTCTCTTTTGTGTTTAGTTGCTGATGACACTCTAAACCAACCTTCAAACCTAACTTTTCATAATTGATTTTCACCGCTGGTTCCTCCATTAGACGCTTACAGTTTCGGGCGGCTCAACGGGTTCAACGGTTCTACTAGAGAATTCATGCGCAATGTTCTTTGTCAATAAATCTCTAGCTTCCTCTAGATTCTCTGTCTGTCCTAGAACCCACATGAGCTTAACTAACGCGGTCTCAGCTAGCATATCCCCGAGTGGAATAACTCCTATCGAGAGCAGTTCTCTACCGTTCGCGTATACATTCATATTTACTCTTCCCCAGATGCATTGAGAGGTCATTGCGACTATTACACCGTTTTTGATAGCTTTTCTAATTGAAGAGAAGCATTCCCGACGAACATGTCCCAAACCTGTACCTTCAAGTATTATTCCTTTATATCCCTCTTCAACATGCCAATCTATAATTTTAGGATTCATACCCGGATAGAACTTAATTAGGGCGACTTTTTCTTCAAATCGAGATTTCAGAACAAGACTTCTATCATTTCTTCTGAGGTTAAAATCGTCTGTGAGCATGATTATCTTTTTGTCAAGAATCCTTGCGAAGAGTTCAGCATTCACTGTTTTAAAAGCATCACGTCTGCTCGTATGTAATTTTCTAACTTTTGTTCCTCTATGTATCGCGATCGCCTCGTCTGATATTGTCTGATGCATAGCAACAACGACTTCTGCGAAGGGAGCATTAGCTGCACACTGCACGGCTCCTATAAGATTCTCGGCGGCATCTGAACTTGGCCTATCTTCTGATCTTTGGGCTCCGACAAGCACTACGGGCACTGGCAAGTTTTGCAAGGCGAAGCTTAATGCCGCAGCTGTATATCCCATAGTGTCTGTTCCATGAGTTATAACTACGCCTTGAGCTCCTCTCCTGATATGCTCAGCTACCCTCTCCGCTATTTTTGTCCAGTGCTTTGGAGTTAAATCCTCGCTGAATGCACTGAACAAGATCTCCGTATCAATCAAAGCTATATCTGAGAGTTCAGGAACGATACTGTATAGGTCGCTGGCTGAGATTGCTGGTCTAACGGCTCCAGTTCTGTAATCTACGCGACTAGCTATTGTCCCCCCCGTACTTATTATGACCACCCTTGGAAGATCCGGTCTCTGCTTCGGAGGCGGAGGAGGTGTGAATGAAGGCTTCGCTCCGGATCCTTTCTTCTCTATCTTCATATCAGAAGTTATTCTCACTCCTATGTTGTATCCTGACTTTATCTTTATTACTATGTGTTTATCATCCCCGAGTTCGCTTCTAGGCATCAATATGCCCTCATACACTCTTCCTTCCTTCTCTATGCGTATGAAGTCGCCTGTTTCAGCTCCGAGACTCTCTAAGATCCTTAGAGCTTCTCCCTTGTAGCCTGGAAGTTTCTCATTCAATTCTTATTCTCCCATAATCTTCCATCGTTTCCCAAATCTGTTGTCTTCTAATCATAAGCGTTTTTACGACAATAAAAGTTTCGAAGAAACTCGATGAAGATCTTCTCAGAAATGCGGAGATGAATCAAGATGCAACTGTCTTTTCGATCTCGTCAGCTATCACTTCCACAGGGTCTTCAAATGTCTTAACGAGTCTCTTAGCTCTTTCATTCTGTTTTTTTCTTTCATATTCTATTCTATCTAGCGTTGCAAGTACCTTCTCCGAAAGCCTCTCCGGATTTCTTTCAAGCTTTACAAGCCTCTTTCTCATCAGATATTTGAGAATTATGAACGGCTCCGCGGGATAACAGGAGAATGTAGGTACTCCAAGCAGGGCAGCCTCAGCTGTCATGGTTCCTCCGCCCCCGACAAAGATCGTTGTGTAATGAAGTAAACTGGGGCCATCAATGGACGATTTTAGAGTATATATTTCCTCACCGAAGATTTCCTGAAGATACTTTATCTGGCTTTCGTATCTTGGAACAGCTACTATTTGAACATCATCTCTTTCGTCCAGAATCTTCCTAATAACGGAGACTATCCCTATTTCTCCTTGGGTTTTGCCCAGCAAGTAAGCGGCAAATTCTTCCTCAGGCCTAAATGTTAAGACATGTCTAGAAAGGTCTAAACCGAGCTTCGAAATTATATTCTCGTCAGGTTTGAAACCTTTAAGCCACGCCCATGGATCTAAGGCGTTATATTGTCTAATTCTGTCCGGGGCGATTCCAAACCTTGTCCAGACACGCTTGGGAATAGCCTTGGGGGATAGTAGTTTTGTTGCTAGGGGAATAGTTAATCTAGCGACGGCTTCA
Organism: Candidatus Bathyarchaeota archaeon; assembly: GCA_021162225.1. GTDB lineage: Archaea > Thermoproteota > Bathyarchaeia > Bathyarchaeales > DTEX01 > B63. Next base: position 15,266 of record JAGGZB010000181.1, read on the forward strand.
GCATGAGGTGAATCGTTTACGCATATATGTGGTATGCCTAAGCCGAAGGCTACCCGCGCCATTTCTGGAGACGAGAATGAAACCGCTATATCTGGATCTACTTCTTCAAAGTATGACGCCAATTCAAGAATTCTCTGAGCGCTCGCTTTCAGCTTATTAGCGAGTTCCTTACCTCCATGTTTACCGATTATCTTTGCCTTTAAGCCCTTCAGCCTAATTAAGTTTACAGCTTCTCTATACTTCCTGCTTACGAGAAAGACTTCATGACCCGCTTGCTTCAGTTTTTCAGAGAGCTTAGAGAAGAGCATACACTGTTTAGGTGTCAAAATATCGATTATAATTCTCAATTCTTGTCACTCTTCTCACTTTCAGCTTTTTTCACATATTTTTTATGCGTTTTCAACGTATGCCAGAACATTCTTTTAATGATTTCTCTCCATAGCCAGAGCCATAGGAAAGCTAATCCACCGCTTGTCATCAACTTAATAATGGCGATTATGGCGTGGTTTTTTATCCAAGGAATCTCAAGGGGAACTATTATTTCATTTATGAACCATAATCCTAAAATCATACAAGTCCACACGAAGAGCAGAACGAGAACGAAATCTAGAATTCTCCTAATCATGTAGTCACCTTTATTAAGTAAGCTGTAAAGATCGCTAAGATTCCAGAGATTATTGATAATATAATGATTATTCGTGCTGCCTCGTACTCATATAAGGGTCCGCGTGCAAGAATTATGCGTGCAAGGGTCAGAGGAGCTTCGGGATCTGATGTTGCCATTAATCTTTCATCGTCAAGAAGCACTACTGGACGGGCAGCTTCTCTTCTTTCGTAGAGACGACCCATAGTTGAAAGACCGTAAAAACCATTCATTATCTGGGGGGCAAAAGCAACGATCGCAACTGCCTCAAGGTGACCTAGAATAGCTATTGCTCCAAGAGCAGCTCCTATGCTCAGGCTTCCAACATCTCCAGAGAAGACTTTAGCTGGATAACGGTTGAAGAGATAGAGAACAAGTAGCGGGCCGAGCATACATAGAGAAAGGAGCATTCCATCATTTCTACCCAGGATAAGGGAGGAGATCAAAAGTGTGGCTGCGATTACCGTACATGTTCCAGACATCGTTCCGTTAAAGGGATCCAACATATTTACGGCATTGGAAGTCACGGCTAATGCGACTATTATGAGTATTGGATAGATTATGGTTAGGCGTGTTCTTCCAATTATCGGAAAAATCGGGCCTCGCGGATCATATGTGCAAAGCATGAGTATCGGCATACCCGAAAAAAGTGTGAGGAGAGGCTTTACTCTTGCACTTAACGGCCTCAGATCATCTACAGCCCCTACAACCCCGGCAATTAGTGCCGATGCTAGAAAGCTGAGTAATAGACGGTTTTTTTCTGGTATTAAGACGGAGGCGGTCGCCACGCTTGCGACTATGCCTATTATAACTGCTACTCCTCCCATCTCCGGAATCACGGGTTTGTTCTTCTTATGCATATCGACGCCCACTATTCCTTTCTTCTTCATGAACTTCATAACTAACGGCATGCTTAGAAAGCTGGCGGCGAATCCGACAATCAAAGTAATAAGCTCATTAATCATCTGACATCGATCTCTTTCTCTAAAGTTTCAGCGGATCGTTAATTAATTTTTCTTTTGTTTATACCCGGAAAATATAAAAATATCATTTCTACAGAAAAGCGGTTTGAACTAAAAAGGCTTTTACGATCCTGCATTAATTTTTAAATGCGGGGATGGCTATGAGGACCGTTATGCTGGATGAGTTATCATGGTTTGAATTGAAAAAATATCTTGAAAGGAATGACATTGCAATAATTCCTGTAGGCATCGTGGAGTTGATGGGTGAATGGCCTTTAGGGATGGAGTACTTCACACCTTTGGCCATTGCTAAGATGGTGGCGGAGAGAATCGACGGAATAGTTATTCCCCATATTGCTTACACGTTTGCAGGAGCGACTAGGGCGGGAGTTGGTACAATAAACCTTTCAATTACCGAGTCTGTAAGATTTATAAAACAGGTCTGTCTCAGTCTATTAGAAAGCGGCTTCAGAAGATTTCTTCTAATCAGCTGGCATGGACCAGCTCCCCTAGTAGTCTCAACAGTGGTTAGGGAGCTCTTTGAGGAGACAGGGATACCATTCGCTTACATTGACCTGCAAAGAGAAGATCTTCTTGGAGGAAATTTCGTATCGGATGATATATGGCTTGGGGTACTTAAACTTCTAGGAAAACTCGATCTAGTTTTAGAAAGGCCTGAACCAAATAAGGAGGAATTAGCTATGCGTAAAGTTAAAGAAATGCCTAAACCTATGTCTGAAGCTCTTAAACGCGCTGTGATGGGCTACTTATATACACATGAGAGTCAACATTACCCTATTCTCAAAAGATACTCCGCTGAAGAGGTTAATAAGCTCGCTGATAAGGGAATTGAGAAGCTTAAGAGAATAGTGGACGCTATGGAACCTGAAAAACTGATGGATGATCTGAAGGGTTATATGGAGATCATTAAAAGAGGCGAGCTGACTGAGA
>JAGGZB010000018.1 GCA_021162225.1 Candidatus Bathyarchaeota archaeon
GCGTCCTCCCCATTGCCGGAGGACGCAGACTAGCATGCCTTAGTCCCACCCCGATAGCAGTGGGGTCCGGCAGGATCAACCGGAGTTGACGGTCGCAATCATCCTTTCTGGCGGTTCTTGCTACGTCAAGCCTATCTTAGACCTAAGATTCGTGTCTTAGGTCCGCATCCTTATGTATCCGTAACTGGAGATCGCCCCTTCATTCAGAGGCGTTCCGCCTCTTCGTCAGGGGGATACCGCCAGATTACGGATTATTCGAGGCCTCGAATATGAGGCCTAATTATATGTAAGTTATTGTCTTCTTAATAAATTTAACTTGTCTCGGGTTTAGCTTTCTTGCATGGTTCAAATTTATGGCTAAATCTTCTGAATGTCAACTTCCCTTCCAAGTTTCGCTGATCGATAAGCCGCATCTATAATTTGCATAATTTTTAATCCTTCTTTTCCGGAGGTTTTGGGGGCTCTGTCTTCCCGGCATGCGGTAACGAAGTCGGCGACAAGCTGGCTCCAAATATCGCGAGGCTTCTCCATATGGAGCATCTTTGAAACTCCGATTCCATCTTCTTCAGTGTAGTAGGTGAAAGGATCAAGCTTTAACCCTCCGGCGGATCCGAAGATTAATGTCTCAACATGCGGACCTATATTTGATGCCCATGCAGTCTCAAACATGGCTACAATGCCTTCCTTGAATCTGACAAGTACCGAAGAGTGCTCCTCAACATCGTAGACCGTGCTTGTCTTTACAGGCGGCTCTATTCCTCTGAATGTCATCGAGCTTACGGATACCGGATGGACATCTCCGAGGAGATAAAGAGCCACATCGATATCATAGCAGCCGATATCTATTAGTGCGCCTCCTCCAGCCTTAGACGAGTCAAGGAACCATTTTGACTCTTTAAGTATATCTATGCCGGGTCTCCCTCTTCTCCTGAGAGTCGTAGCTCTATAATAGTAGATTTGCCCGATCTTTCCTTCATCTACGTATTGCTTCGCTAACTTTACTGACGGAATGAACCTATATCTTGCACTACAGATTCCGAGCTTAACCCCAGCCTTATCACATGCCTCAACCATTCTCTTAGCCTCTTCATAATTCATGGCCATAGGCTTCTCGCATAGAATATGCTTACCGGATGCAGCTGCATCACATGTAATCTCTGCATGAGCGAAGGGAGGAGTACAGACGATAACTCCGTCTATATCGGCTAATTCTAAAAGGTCATGATAGTCTAAGAAGGCTTTATCCACACCGAATTCCTTTGAAACAGCCTTCAAAGTCTTTGGGTTTATATCCGCTATAGCAGTTACTTCTGACTCTTCGCTGGCTGAAAACGCCTTTATGTGTTCCCGTCCTATTACGCCTACACCTATAATTCCCACTTTAAACTTCTTCAATACCACTCACTCCTCACACATGTGATACCTCGTCAAGAATCTAAGACCGATTATTCTTAAAAGTTTAAAGCCGAAAAATCAGAGATAAAAGCCTATTCGAAGCAGCCAGGGAATAATCTTCATTTCATATCTAGAGAGACCATGAGAACCTATAAGCAGTTCATAAGATAATTTTAAAGATAAAAAGATAGAATGCTAAAAGAAATTAGAGAGGATCGGCGATTCGTGAAAAATGAACAGATACCGAACTTTCAAGAGAAACTCAAATCCAAGACGCAATAGAGCCACTATAGTACTTATACTTCTTCTAGCTCCACTTGTCACGTACTGCTACTTCTATAAGTGCTCCCTGATCCTCACAGAAATACCCGTACGTAAATCATTCATTTTAACAATAAAAATAACAATGGAGAATATGAATCCTGAAGGAAAAGAGTGGCTTATCTCTGATGAGGAAAAAACTATTAGCTTATTCATGAACAATACTTGGCAGACAGTTTATATCTTAAATACTTCACACCCCATAGACAAAATCTATACGGATGATGATGGAAACCCAGTAGCCTCCCTATCACTTCCTAATAAAATTCTCTACGGCAAGAATATAACCTATAAAGTTACCTATAAAATCATTCTTAAACCCCCTTCTCTGCCAGCCATCTCGGAGGAGCAATCAGGGAAACTAAGTGACATAGATGAAGAGTTAAAGAAGAGATACTGCAAGGCAGAGGGGCCTTGGCAAGTGGATAAGGAAGAACTCAGAAACTTAGCTTTCGAGATTGCTGGAAACGAGACAAACATCTTGTTGCTGCTAGAGAAGTTTATCCGATGGATCAGAGACAAAATAAGATATTATCATCCCGAGATTCCAAGATATCCTAACGAAACAGTAGAATATATGTCGGGCGACTGCGACGACCAAGCGAATCTACTTATAACTTTCTGCCGCATAGTAGGTATACCAGCATATCTACAGCTCGGATGTATTTATATTCCTCAACGAGACTTAGAGAGATCCTATTGGGAAGGCCACCTAATGCTAAGATTAACAAGAATAGGCTGGCACGGATGGGCGGTGGTCTATGTTCCTCCTTGGGGGTGGCTTCCAGTAGATCTGACGTGTAGTAGCCGGAGTGATCCCTTAAGCGCCATAAAAGAAGCGGCAATAATCACTCACTGGACAGTTCAGTACGAAAACCTTACGAAAAATGATTA
>JAGGZB010000194.1 GCA_021162225.1 Candidatus Bathyarchaeota archaeon
GCTAGAAGAGATCAGGGAAATAAGACGTCAAGCTGAGGAACGTATCAAAAAGCTAAGGAGAGAGCTAGGTTTAGCTGAGAGTGAAGAAGAACCAAACAGGTTCTGTCCTCAATGCGGAAAAAATTTAACGAGTCTCCCCGATGATATAAGAGTTTGCCCCTATTGCGGATCCAAACTGTAAATCTTAAACTTTTAGCTACTTATACTATTATCCCATCTTTTTTATCTTCTGAAGGTAACCGTTATATTTCATAATTGATCATAATCTTTGAAGGTGATGTCTTCGTGGTTTCAGCATGCGTATTGATTAGAACTTCTCATGGAAAATTCAAGGAAGTCGTTGAGAGAATACGGCAAATCAAAGGTGTCGCAAGTGTTTTTCCAGTTTTAGGAAGATACGATGCGGTTGTGGATGTTGAATGTCCAAGTATGGCCGAATTGGGAAGCACCGTGCTTCGAATCAGTAGACTGGCAGGCGTAGTATTCACCGAAACTCTTGTTGAGGTTCAAAAGTAGGAGGTGATGAAAAGATGCTGAATGCTTGTGTACTAATTAAAATCGTGCCTACAAAAGCTGATCCGATTCTAGAGGCGGTTAAGACCATCAAGGAAGTGCGGAAGGCATACCTTACATACGGAAGATTCGATATAGTAGCGTTTCTAGAGGTTGAGGATTACAAGGAGCTGAGAGAGGTAACTATACATATAAACGAGATACCTGGCGTCAGAAGCACAGAGACTCTGGCTGAGGGCTGAAAGCTCCTCACATCTTCTATTTCTTCACTTGAGATGTTACGCGTTGATTCTCATAATTGCTTCAAAGAAGGATGAAGCTTCCTTAAACATTGCAGAGCAGCTAATCAAAAGGCATGATTTTAAGAAAACATCGGAGGAATTCATGGGCAATCCTGTTTATTTAAGGGAATCATTCATTGGAGAAGATGTTAAGCTTATATTTGTTAATCAAGAGACAATATATACGCAGGATGCTCCTTTTCCTGAAGGATCCAGACTTATAATTTTTATATCTAGGCATAAGAGCAAGAGCGGTAGACCTACTCTCTCTGTTCATACGCCCGGAAATATAAGTGAAGCTCTTCTGGGAGGAATTCCTCGTAAGGTCTCCATCTCCCCTGCAAGTGCTATGAAGGAGGCATTGATAGAGATGAAGAAGGCACAGGAAGAGATGGATCTAAAATATGAAGTCTCCTATGAATGTACTCACCATGGGCCGTCGCTTGATCTCCCAGTAATGTTCGCTGAGCTCGGCAGCTCACCCTTACAATGGAGAGATTCTGAGGCTGCTGACGCAGTTGCGAGGGGGGCATTGGCAGCTGCTTCAACAAGGAGGATTTATCCATCTGTTCTTGGAATAGGAGGTCCTCATTATAACATGAAATTTACTCGAAAAGCACTGGAAACAGAGGTTGCTTTTGGCCACATTATTCCCAAATACGCTATTGGAGCATTGGATGGAGAAATGCTGAGGCAATGCGTGGAAAGAACAGTTGAGCCTGTTCAAAAGGCTATCTTGGATTGGAAGGGTATAAGGGGAAGCGAGAAGAAGAGTCTCTTAGAAGATTTGCGTAAGATCGGACTAGAATATGAGAAGATATAAATGGATCTGGGTAGGTTATTTCGGTATCTTCGAAGATAATGCTAGAGCTTCGAGATGGGCTTTCATTATTAGATCTCGTATTACTTGTGGTGAAGGTATAGTTGCGTTCAAGGCGAGCCTGTACGCCTCTGAAAATGCGATCTGAAGAAGAATCTGAATGTTCTCCGCGGATGGATAGGCCGCATTCAATGATAGATTAAGCGCCTGCATACATGCTTCACTTATCTTATCCTTATATTCTTCAAGGTCTATGGTGAGTTTTTCCTCAGGTATTATTACCCCATCGTCGTAGGCTACCTTAAGCGATAATCCAGCCTCGATCGCTTTTATGCCAAGCTTCGAAAGGACGGCGGCTAGGCTTTGAGATATGACTTCTCCTTTTCTGGCGACGACCGTATCCTTATTGACCCATACACTGCCAGATTCTATTCGTGTAGGTATGCCGACGGAGCCGAGCTGGCTAATAATCGGCCCGGGAGATAATCCTGTGTTCCCAGCAGGTACGATTATATCCTCCGTGGCTACATCCCCAGCTTTCGCAAACCCCTTCACCTTGCTTTTTTCCAATATCAACGAAAGCTTGAAGGGGTTTATGTCCGTAAAGAGGAAGATGTTAGAGCCTTGAAGATATTTAGTGAGACTTTCCATTTCAGGGATACCGAGCTCAGATATAGCTCTTTTCATAACTGTGTTCTTAACCACTTTGATGTAGGCTGTTCCTTTAAGCTTCTTCCTAAGTTCTTGGAGCTGGGTTGCTCTAACCTTATGAAGGCTCGCGATGCCTATAACTTTGTATCTCTTCAAAAGATCCTTTACTTCCTCAACCATCTTAGCTTTTTGAATTAACGATTGTCTCTGCAATCTATACACCTCATTTGATGCTGACCTTTACAGAAGGACCCATAGTCATCTTCACATATATCGAATCGATGTTTTTTATGCCTCTCCTAAGCTTTCCAGCGATTCTTCTTATTACCGTCTGAATATTCTCTGCAATCTCGTCATCAGACATGCTCTCTGTTCCCACCCTACAGTGGATTACAGGCTGATCCCTCGCTCTAACCCGAATAATTCTTCTGTTTCTCTCAATAATCTCTTTTATGTCTGCTGTCGGAGGAACGGGAGTAGGCATCTTTCCTCTCGGGCCAAGTATCGGCCCGAATACTCTTCCGACAAGCGGCATCAGAGGAGCAGCTGCTATGAATGAATCTATACGCTTAGCTAATTCTCTTTGCCTTTTCTTGTCGTTTATTAACCCCTCAACATCTGCGGATTCAAGAACTAGATCCGCACCAGCTCTTCTGGCTTGGAGAGCCATATCACCATCAGCTATCACGCAGACTTCCACCTTCTTGTCAAGAGCGTGTGGAAGCTCAATGCTTTCCTGTATCCTATTCTCTGGCTTCTTAACATCCACATCACGTAAGTTGATAATCAGCTCTACCGATTGAGTGAAATTTCTTTTCCTAGTTTTCTCCCTCATCTCTTTTAATGCCGCCTTGATATCATCGATCTCTACTGACATTTTCTCAGCCTCGAATTGTGAGGAAATTATTAGCCTCCGATAAAAAGATTATTGTTCACTCGCTTTTATGATGTCATCATATTTTCCTTCATTTATCTCCTTTAACACAGTCTTTGGATTTTTATTATCAATGGTCACTCCCATACTTACGCATGTTCCCACTATCTCCTTAACCGCGGCTTTTAGATTCTTAGCTAAGAGACTGGGCATCTTGATCTTAGCTATCTTCACTACTTGTTCAAACGTTAAGTTTCCAGCGACTTCTTCGCCTGGCTTACCTGATCCTTTCTGTATTCCAGCTTCTTTGACGATTAAGGCGGAGGTTGTGGGCATCCCAACCTCTATTTCAAACTCTTTAGTGTCAACATCAACGATTATCTTGACCGGAACCCTCATACCGGCGTATTCTGAAGTTAGCTCGTTTATTCTATTCACTACAGCGAGTACATTGACTCCGAGAGGTCCAAGAGCTGGGCCTAGAGGCGGCCCGGCTGTTGCTTGACCGCCACTTACTAGTGCTTCAACGACTTTCTTCTCGCCCATTATTATGTTCCCTCCTCACTTTCTCCGCCTTTCTTGATCAGTTTTAAGTAATCAGCGTGAACAGTGACTGGAAGAGTGAAGGATGCCTCTAAAAGCTCTATTGTAACTTCTTCCTTAGTTTTATCAATATTAGTTATCTTTGCTCTCATTCCTTTGAATGGTCCTCCAATCACTTCAACAAGATCGCCGATGTCAAGTTCTTCAATAACGGGTCTAACAACTATGTATTTTTCTATTTCTTCAAGGGAGACTAGTCCGGGAACCCTTGATCTAACATGCTTTATTCCAGAGATTGCTTGCTCAACTATGTGTGGTCCTTCAGCTTCGATGAATATGTACCCTTTAAGAGAGTCTGGCACAAGGATGGCCTTGATCGGGATTTTATTAGCCTCGGCTCTTCCAGCAATCAGTTTAGAGACGTTTCTCTCCTGCCCCGCGGTTGTTCTGACGGCGAAGATCATTGTAGATTGTTTATTCTCGCTCATTCCTATCACCTTACGCCGGAAACGCTATTTTAATGAAGGCTGAAATGAGATGTATAGTGTACCCTACAAGGCCTACAAGCGTCATTCCAGCTGAGCAGATCTTTATCATTCTCCATAGCTCGGTTCCCCTAGGTTTACGTGCAAGCCGGAGCAATCTTAAACATGACTGAATGAACGTTGTGAGTCCCAAAGCCTAACATCTCTCTTGTTTCTTTAGGTCAAACAAAAGGATGGAGGTCTTCTATATAAGAATATACCTCTTTGTTTCCTTTATCTTTTTCAATTGGAAACCCCCTACATAAGAAGGCACTCTCTGAAAGAGATATCTTCCGACAGATTTAAGTATAAGATTTTCAATCTTCGAAAGAGATGAGTATGTTGATAAAGGCGGTAGAAGGTGAAGATTGATGGAGTACATCTACGCAGCTCTATTGTTGCATCGAGCCGGTAAACCTATAGATGAGGAAAATGTAACTAAGGTGCTTGAAGTCGCCGGGATACAAACAGATCCAGCTAGGGTAAAAGCCCTTGTAGCAGCACTATCCGAGATCGATATCGATGAGGCTATAAAGTCGGCACCAACAGTATTAGCTGCAGCTCCAGCGGCAGCGCCTGCGGAAGCAGCTCCTGCTGCTGAAGAGAAGAAAGAGGAAGAGAAGAAGGAAGAAGAGGAGGAGAAGAAGGAAGAAGAGGCCCTTGAGGGGCTTGGAGCGCTCTTTGGCTAAACCGCTAAGTTTCAGAAGGCTAGAACCGGCTCTGTCCTTATTTATACGCGTTTAAAAAGACAGGTATATATGTTTATTAAGTTGTAACCGCAATCTCCTTACTTGAGTTCTCTCTCGTCGGAGATGAAACGAATGCGATTCTCTGAGAAGGAGTATCATTTACCATTCTTCGACGAGTATGGCTACGTTAGAAAGCAGTGTCCCAAGTGTGGAGAATACTTCTGGACGCTTAATCCAGATCAGAGATTATGCGGCGAGTCTACAACCTACGGATGCGCGGATTATACATTTATCAATGATCCTCCAACGCGTCGAAAATATACTTTAAGAGAGATGAGAGAGGCCTTTCTATCCTTTTTTGAGAAGAGAGGTCATAAGCGGATAAAGCCTTATCTGCTCGTAGCGCGGTGGAGAGACGATCTTTACTTCACAAATGCAAGCATAATAGACTTCCAGCCCTATGTTACTGAAGGAATAATCCCCCCGCCAGCGAATCCCCTTGTTATAGTTCAGCCATGTGTCAGGTTCCCCGACATCGAAAGTGTGGGATCTACATTTGGGCGCCACTTAACAATCTTCGAAATGGGCGGGCATCATGCATTTAACTATCCAGAAAAACAAGTTTATTGGAAGGATGAAACCGTTCGGCTCCACCATGAATTCGTAACTAAAGTTCTAGGGGTCAAAGATGAGGAGGTAATATATAAGGAGGGAATATGGTCCGGAGGTGGAAATGCAGGGCCAGATGTCGAGAGTATAATTCGTGGATTAGAAGTTGCAACGCTTGTCTTCATGAAGTATAAGGTTGTTGATGGAGAGTTCGTTGAGCTTCCGATAAAGACGGTCGATACTGGGTATGGAATAGAAAGATTCACTTGGCTTTCTCAGGGATGTATAAGCGGATTCGAAGCAATCTATGGAGACTTGCTGGAAAAGATTAAAATGATGGTGGGCGTTGAGGTTCCTGACGAAAAACTTCTCGCTGATATCTCTAGAGTCTCCGGTCTGATAGCAATCTCAAAAACTTCAAGTCGCGCGGAGAACTGGAGAAGAGTGGCACAGAAGGTTGGCGTTGACGCCCAAGAGCTCAGTAAGATGATAGATCCGCTTGTAGATATTTATGCGGTAGCTGACCATACGAAATGCTTAACGTTTCTTCTGGCTGAAGGTGTTGTCCCATCGAATGTGCGTGAAGGATACTTAACTAGGCTTCTTATAAGGAGAACATGTAGGCTTCTTAGAAATCTCTCAATTGAGGATAAACTTTTCGACATAGTTGAGATGCAGATCTCATTCTGGTCTAAGGATTTCCCACATCTTAAAGAAATGCGCGATGAGATTCTGAGTCTCCTCTCGATAGAAAAGGCAAAGTATGATGAGACCTTGTTGAGGGGCCGCAGCCTCGTTCGAAGAATGATTAGGGAGCATAAGAGTAAGGGGGTTTCAGAGATTCCGTTAGAGGACCTTATTAATCTTTATGACTCGCACGGCCTAACTCCAGAGGTTGTAAGCGAGATGGCTGAGGAGGAAGGCGTAGAGATTCATATTCCCGAAAACTTCTATAGCTATGTAGCCGAAAGACACATGGCTGCTCCTAGAGAGGAGAGGTCGCCGATAACTGAAGGAATAAGAGACATCGAGGATGAATTCTCCGACCTACCGGAGACAAGGAAGCTCTACTATGAAGACGCATACGTTAAAGAGTTTAAGGCTAAGGTTCTTAGAGTCTCAGGAAATCGTGTTGTATTAGATAAAACGGCATTCTATCCAGAAGGCGGTGGACAACCAGCGGATCAAGGTTTCCTTGAATTTAGCGGAAGACGATCTAAGGTGAAAGATGTTCAGAAGATGGGCGGGATTGTAGTTCACTTCCTTGAGGGGCCTATTCCAGAAGAAGGAAAAGAGGTTAGAGGCATAATCGACTGGAAACGGAGGATCAGTCTGATGAGAAGTCACACGGCTACACACATTATCATGGGCGCAGCTAGACGAATACTAGGAGAACACGTTTGGCAAGCGGGAGCTCAGAAAGGTGTGGAACGGAGTAGAATTGACTTTTCCCATCCTAAAAGGCTAAGCTTCGAGGAGATTAAAAAGATTGAGAGCTTGGCAAACAAGGTTGTCAGGGATAATCGTCCAGTTAAAGTCTTTTGGATGCCCAGAGAGGAAGCTGAAAGAGAGTATGGATTCAGAATTTATCAAGGCGGGGTTGTTCCAGGCAGAGATATACGAATCGTGAAAGTGGAAGATTGGGACGTTGAAGCATGTGGAGGAACCCATTGCAGAAATACGGGGGAAATCGGGATAATAAAGATAATCCGCACAGAGAGAATCCAAGACGGCGTGGAGAGGATAATATTTAGTGTTGGAGAATCTGCTGTTAACGTCATTCAAGAGACAGAGAAAAGGATTCTCCAGATTGCTGATCTCCTTAACGTTCAACCGGAGAAGGTGGAACGCACAGTAAGCAACCTGGTTTCCGAGCTTAAATATCTCAGGAAAGAAAAAGAGAAATTATCTAATAGTCTTGCAAGATACCTTGCTGAGAAATGGCTGTTGAGTTCAGAGGAGATCAACGGTGTTAAGCTGGTGTCGAAAATCGTAAATGCCGAGGAAGCTAACATAGATTTGTTGATAAAGGTGTCAGCTGAAATTGTGAAGCAGGAAGAGAGAGCTGTCTCGGCTCTTGTATGCGTGGATAATAACGCCCGGCTGGTTGTCAATGTAGGGAGAGAGGCTCTTAAGCTCGGAGTCGACGCACGCGAAATTGCTAGAGAAATGGGTTCAAAGCTTGGCGGAGGAGGAAGTGGAAGGCCCAACTTTGCACAGGGCGGAGGAACAAGAATTGAAGGCGTAAAGGAAGCCATAGAAAAGGCTAGAGAAGTAATTTTAAGTCTTAAGAGGTGATTTTTATGTCTTTTGAATGGAGAAAAATCGAGGAGAAATGGAGAAGAGAGTGGGAGAAGGCTAGGATCTTCGAGGCTGACCCGGATCCGAAACGTAAGAAATGCTTTGTAACTTTTCCATATCCCTATATGAATGGCCCCTTGCATCTTGGGCATGCGTTTACCGCGACCCGTGTTGACGTCTATGCACGTTATAAGAGGATGAGGGGATTCAATACTCTCTTTCCATGGGCTTGGCATTGGACCGGAGAGCCTATTATAGGTGCCGCCTTACGTATCCAGAGCGGAGATGAAGAGATCATAAAAGCTCTAAAAGATATAGATGGTGTTCCGGAGGAGGAACTAAAGAAGTTTGTTGACCCCGTCTATATGGCTCGATACTATACTTCTGAGGGTAAGGAGGCGGCGAAGAAGATAGGCTTCTCAGTTGATTGGAGAAGAGAGTTTCATACAACTTATCTCGAACCCACCTACAGCCGTTTCATCGAGTGGCAATATGAGACTTTGAGGAAGAAAGGATACGTCGTGAAGGGAACACATCCTGTTGTATGGTGTCCGAGATGCAAAAGTCCAACGGGAGACCATGACCGTCTCGAAGGTGAAGGAGTATCACCGGAGGAGTATACCCTCCTAAAGTTCCAGTTTGGCGATGCATATCTACCAGCTGCCACTTTCAGACCTGAAACGATCTACGGTGTTACGAATATGTTTCTGAATCCAGACGCGGTTTATGTTGAAGCTATGGTTGATGATGAGAAATGGATTATCAGTAAGGAGGCTGCGTTCAAGCTCTCCGAGCAGATGAAGAAGGTTAAGATCCTCCGAGAACTTAAGGGATCTGAACTTATAGGTAAATACTTCGTTGATCCTATAAGTGGGAGGAAGCTCCCAATACTCCCAGGATGGTTTGTAGATCCAGAATCAGCGACGGGAGTTGTATATAGTGTTCCAGCGCATGCTCCAGCAGATTGGATAGCACTTAAAGACTTAATGAATAAGCCAGATGTGCTGAAAAAGTTTGGCATAGACCCAGAAGTTGTGAAAAGCATAAAGCCGATTTCACTCATCAAGGTTGAGGGTTACGGCGACTATCCAGCTATTGAGATAGTTGAGAAGATGGGAATTAAAGACCAATTTGACCCAAAAGTTGACGAGGCTACATCGCTTATCTACAAGAAGGAATTCCATACTGGAGTTTTGAAGCCGATTACTGGCAAATATGCAGGTAAGAGGGTCCGGGATGTTAAGGCCGAGCTGATAGAAGACTTCAAGAAGATGGGCATCGCGGATTCAATGTATGATCTTCCAGAAAAGGTTGTATGCAGATGTACGACTAGATGCATCGTTAAAATACTCTCAGATCAGTGGTTCCTCAAGTACTCAGATCCAGAATGGAAGAAGCTAGCTCATGAAGCCGTGGATAGAGCAAAGATATTTCCAGAGACCGCCAGAGCATACTTTCACGATAAGATTGATTGGCTTAGAGACTGGGCATGTGCCCGACGAACCGGCTTAGGAACACCCCTGCCTTGGAGTCCAGACTGGATAGTTGAAACCCTTAGCGACTCAACTATTTATATGGCGTTCTATACGATTGTCAAGCATATTCGTAAATATAACATAAAAGCAGAACAGTTAACGAATGAGGTTTTCGATTATATTTTCTTGGGTATCGGAGATCCCAAGGCTCTTGCTAAAGCTTCCGGAATAGACGCTTCAATAATTCAAGAGATGAGAGATGAATTCACATACTGGTACCCAGTAGATTTAAGAGTCTCAGCTAAGGAACTAGTTCCAAACCATTTATCTTTCTTCATCTTTCAACACGTAGCACTATTCCCCCGCAAGTACTGGCCTAGAGCAATAGGAGTTAATGGCATGCTTCTAATAGAAGGAAAGAAAATGTCGAAGTCTAAAGGTAACTTTTTAACGTTAAGTAAGACCGTCGATAAGTTCGGGGCTGATGTAACGAGGATGACGCTGATACTTGGCGCTGAGGGCATGGAAGATCCTGATTGGCGAGCTGAGAATGCAAGAAGCATAGACTCGAAGCTTCGTTCCCTATATAGACTCGTCAATGAGATAGCTAACATGCGAGGAGAAGACGAGCCGAGAAGCATAGATCGCTGGTTAATCTCGGTTCTTCAAGGAAGAATAAAGGCAGTCTCCGAGGCAATAGAAAACCTAAAGACTAGAACAGCCGCCGAGATCGCGCTTTTCGAAGTTTGGAATGATATCCGCTGGTATCTTCGACGTGTCGATAAGCCTAATCCAAAGACCCTTAAGGAGGTTGTGGATGTCTGGGTAAGGCTTCTAGCTCCTTTCATACCGCATATATGCGAAGAGCTGTGGCATCTCTTAAAGAAGGAAGGTTTTGTATCTGTGGCTGAATGGCCTGTTTATGATGAGTCCAAGGTTGATGTGGCTGCGGAGGAGTCTGAAGATATAATCAGAAGCCTGATGAATGATACCTTAAATATAATTGAAGCTACGAAAAAGGCGCCAAAGAGAATCTGCTATTATGTTGCTGCCGATTGGAAATGGAAGGTCTACCTTGAGATTTTGAGAAAAGCGTTATCAGCTAAGGTTGAGATGGGCGATGCGATGAGATCTCTTATGAGGGATCAAGAGTTGAGAAGAAAAGCTAAGGAGGTTTCAGCCTATGTTGGGAAACTATTGCCCGAGATAAATGTCATGCCAGAGGATCAAAAGAGAAGGAGAGTCGAGGCTAAGAAGATAGATGAAGAAGCACTCCTAAATCAAGCTAAAAGGCTTCTTGAAAGAGAGTTTAAGGCTGAGATCCTAGTATATAATGAAGACGATGCGAAACGTTATGATCCTATGAATAGGGCTAACTTGGCAAAACCGTATCGTCCCGCGATATACATAGAATAGATACTCTAAAAGGAAGATTATTCGTGCCTATATGCCTGTTACTGAAAGGCTGCTGCTGAAAG
This sequence comes from Candidatus Bathyarchaeota archaeon, assembly GCA_021162225.1. Lineage (GTDB taxonomy): Archaea > Thermoproteota > Bathyarchaeia > Bathyarchaeales > DTEX01 > B63. Next base: position 10,759 of record JAGGZB010000194.1, read on the forward strand.
ATCAAAACTCATATATCGCTTTCCGCCTTTCTTTCTAGAATAAACTAACTAGGAGAAATAATGCCTTGGAGAAACGTGATTTTCTTACATTACAGAGCTTTAAGGCTGACGAGATACGTGAGATGCTCGAGCTCACCAGAAGGTTCAAAGAAGGTTCTTTGAGTATCAATGAGGGAAGTATTCTTTCCGGCAAGTCTATAGTCCTTCTTTTCCAGAAGCACTCTACGCGTACTCGGGTCTCCTTTGAGGTTGCCATAAACCAGCTAGGCGGGCATCCAGTATGCTTGGGATGGAGAGAGTCTCAGCTGGGTAGAGGTGAAACCATAGCTGATACGGCTCGTGTTCTAAGCAGATACGTCGATGCGGTTGTAGCTCGCGTTTATAAGCATTCCGACTTAGAGGAGATGGCCAAATACGCGGATATACCGATTATAAACGCCTTATCAGACATGTATCATCCATGTCAGATAGTTGCCGACCTATACACTATGTGGGAGAAATTTGGCTCTCTGAAAGGGTTGAAGGTTGCGTATGTAGGGGATGGAAACAACGTTTGTAACTCGCTTCTCATAGGCTGTAGTAAGATGGGAGTAAACTTATCCGTGGCGTGTCCCTCAGGATATGAGCCATCTAGTGAAGCTTTAAGGTTTGCCGAAAGGAACTCGAAAGAAAGCGGGTCGGAGATAAGGATTCTTCGAGATCCATTCGAAGCATGTAAAGATGCTGATGTTATCTATACGGACACGTTTGTCTCGATGGGTGATGAGGCTGAACGTGAAGAGAGATTATCTGTTTTTCTGCCTAAGTATCAGGTGAACGCTGAGCTCTTGAAAGTAGCTTCTGATAATGTTCTCTTTATGCACTGTTTACCAGCGCATCGAAATGAAGAAGTTACCGACGAAGTTATAGATGGTCCTCATTCAGTCGTTTGGGATGAGGCGGAGAACCGGTTACATACGGCCAAGGCTATACTCGCTATGATGCTCAAAAGAGACTTTCATAATCCTTAAATAACGGCGTTCGATTTCATGAATAAAGAATCATCAAGTAGGGCTGGAAAACAAATGAGCATGCCGAAGTTCAAGCTCTTCGGAAAGTGGAGTTTAGAAGATGTTGAAGTGAAGGATATCGGGCTTAAGGATTACATATCGCTTAGACCTATCTATGTTCCTCACACAATGGGAAGGCATGAACATCATAGATTCCATAAGTCAAAGCTCAATATAGTTGAAAGATTAGCGAATAATCTCATGAGGCCTGGAAAGAATGCTGGGAAGAAGGCTAGAGCGCTGAAATTCATTAAAAATGCCTTTGAGATAATTCATTTGCGAACTGGGGAGAATCCGATTCAGGTTCTCGTCAGGGCAATTGAAAATGCAGCTCCATGCGAAGATACCACTAGAATCAGCTATGGAGGAATCGTGTATCAACAAGCTGTGGATATTTCTCCCCAGCGAAGAGTTGATCTTGCCTTGAGGTTCATTGCTGACGGAGCGAGGAGGGCTGCTTTCAGTAATCCGAAACCTTTCGAAGAATGCTTAGCTGAGGAAATAATCGCCGCTGCCAATAAATCTCCAGAGAGCTATGCTGTACAAAGACGGAATGAAATGGAGAGAATAGCCCTACATGCACGATGATATCTTGAATATTTTACTCCTAAATCTGGAGTCTTCTTCGCCTGTATGAATGTGAGCTCTTGATTATGGCCATTTTCTATCCGCCATCTCCAGAACGATAACGTTATCCACCGGATCTAAAGGTTTAGTTCCTAAATGTAACAGGATGCTTTCGCCTTTTTGCTTAAATCTTAGCTTTTCATGATTCTTTCCCGCCAGAAAATACGCTCTTTCAACATCATTCTTTATTCCCTGCATCTCTATTTTCCCATCCCAAGGCCACGCTAGGACATGAACATATAATTTCCCAGGCTTTGAGGTGTATTTATACGGATCATGTGGGCGCGTATCAACCGGGCTTGCCTGAGCCCCATATATGCTCTCTCCATTCTTCTTAAGCCACTCCCCTACTTTCTTCAGGATCTGTACGGAAGGCTCCGGAATCTCCCCGTCAGCTGTAGGGCCGACGTTGAGCAAATAGTTACCGCCCTTACTCACAATATCAACGAGATTCTGGATGATTACTCCCGGAGATTTCCAATCATGATCATAACTCTTGAAGCCCCAAGTATTGTTTATGGTTGCTGGTGTTTCCCAGTCATACTCAACGCGTTTCTCGGGTATCTCGTTATCTCCCAGCTCTATGTAATCTCCGATTCCTACATCCCATCTCCTCCCTGGATCTATGCGTCCACTTACTATAGTTTCAGGTTGGAATCTGTGAACCCATGCTTTTAGTTCTCTAGCAATCTCCGGAGTTGGAGAGTATATGTCAAACCATACAATGGCGATTGATCCATAATTTGTAAGTAACTCGCGGAGCTGAGGTTTAACGTAGTCTTCTAGATACCTAGTGAAGTTCTTATTGTTCGGATCGTAATCCCAATCATTGCCGGCGCCGTCGGGATGATGCCAGTCAAGTAGTTGTGAGTAATAAAATCCAAATTTTATGCCTTCCTTTCTACAGGCCTCTGAGAGCTCCTTTAATGGGTCACGGTTGAAGGGAGTTGCGTCAACAATATTATAATCTGTAAGCTCGGTATGGAACATGCAGAATCCGTCATGATGCTTTGCCGTTATAACAATGTATCTCATTCCAGCTTCCTTTGCTACCTTAACCCATTCCGTAGCATCAAACTTAACAGGGTTGAAATGTCTGGCGAGTTTCTCATACTCCTCGATTGGTATCCTAGCATTGAACTGAATCCATTCGCCTAATCCTGAGACTAGCTTTCCCTTCCACATTCCAGCAGGTACTGAATAGAGCCCCCAATGAATGAACATTCCGAACTTCGCTTCCCGCCACCAAGCCATCCTTCTATCACGTTCACTTTTAGACATGAGTAACTTACCCCCATACTGTTTTATCTTGGTAGAGGTTTTTAAAGGATATTTTGAATAAATTTAAAGAATTTTTCTGTGAAGAAGCAAATAACAACGATTAAGCTAAAGAAAGTATTAAGGAATGATACGTAATCCCTATAAGATCGCCGGCTGCTACTGGAAGGAAGATTATGAATCTGCTCATAAAAAATGGACTTGTCTACGATCCCATTAATGGCGTTGAAGGAGAAGAAATGGATATCGCTGTTAAGAATGGAAAGATAGTCGAGAAAGTAAATGAGAGAAGAGCTAAGGTTATAGATTCCTCTGGAATGATCGTTATGCCTGGAGGAATCGATATACACACCCATATTGCAGGATCGGAAGTTAATGCTGGCAGGCTTCTGAGACCAGAAGAAC